>JAOZPM010000088.1:0-11219 GCA_029932765.1 Bacteroidales bacterium
TATCTGTCTTCCTGTTTCGTGTTTTGTTAATGAATTAATACAAAAATGTCATGTATTTAGAATATTTACTTATATATTGTTGAACATAATTTATAATAAAATAATCAGATTAATCTTTTATGCAACGTACCGATATGCCTGCATATTTATAAAATGATCCATCTTCAATATTATTACTACCATCATAAAATGAGTAATTACATCCAGCATCATTATGATCAATATTCTCAGTTGAACACCAAAAACTCCCCATATATCCAATACTTAAATAGTCTTCAGTACCTCGAAATCCTCCAGGAAGAGCAGTAAATCCTGATTCATTATATGCAAGACTGCCATAGGATACATTCCAATGTGTAGTACTTGCTTCTTTTAACTTATATGCTGCGGTAAAATTATCTTCAAAACAACTAATTAGTTCTTCAAATTCATCTTTTGTAGGTATATGCCAACCTATTGGAGCTAATTTTCCTGTATTTACGGTGTACCAATTATATAAGCTGCCAAAAGTTAAAATTGAGTCAACATCAGTTGTATTATTATGATAACAATATGCACCAGTTTTCATGCCTAGCCATATATCCTTATCTGTTACATTTGGAATAGGCGTCCCATCATTATAAGTAGTTGTACGAAGATTTTCAGCCATCCATGTTTGTGTGCCAATAGTTACTGTTTTATATATATTACCATCGTTATCATTCATTGTGCCATATGAAATGTTAGGATTAAAAAATATGTTAGATTCAGTAGTTGTAAACGATAGCTCTTTGCCATAAGCTGTTCCATCGCTATATGTAGCGTATGCTCGTATATAATATTTTGTATTTGGGATTAGTCCTTCAATTTTACTTGTAAAACTATTGTTCTCTAAACTATTGCTAGTAGTGCTATTGGCAGTAGATGTATTTTGATTCAAGCTCCAGCATACACCCGTTTTTGTAATTGTTTTCCCTCCATAAGATGTGATTGTACCACCACAAACAGCAGAGTTTTTTAAAACAACATCTACATCATTAGTCTGTATATTTAGAAAAGGGACAATTGCTTCCTCTTTTTTACAATTAGTAATAAATAAGGAACTTATACTAATGATTATAAGGGTTATTCTAAATCTATTTTTTGTTTTCATATCTTAATTTTTTTACAGAATAAAAAAACTAACTTTATCTGTGAAACAAAAGTAAGTATTTATTTCTATAGTATTTGACAAAACTTAAAAATAAATAGACTAAACAATTAAATTAATTATTTTTTTTCAGGTAAGTCTAAATAAGATATATTGTTCAATTTAATTAAAGAATAGGTAGAGCCAATATTTATTAAAAATATTTTCCAAAAACACTTGACTTTACATTATAAATTGTATTACATTTGTGATATCATTTTAATATCATATTAATAACACTTAAAAATAATATTATGAACAACGAAAAAGGTTTTAGTCCAATGTCAGGAATGCTGATGATAGTTGTATTATTAGTAAATTTAGCTGCAATATTTTTTGGATTTTATTTATATCAAAGCTTATATACAATATTACTAATAGTAACCGCAGTTTTTTTTATTCCAGGATTTTTCATAGTAAATCCAAATGAATCTTCAGTTCTAGTTTTATTTGGAGATTATAAGGGCACTGTAAAACGAAATGGCTTTTATTGGGTGATGCCTTTTTATGTGCGTAGTAGGATTTCGCTAAGAGCTAGGAATATTGATAGTGATGCTATAAAGGTAAATGATAAATTGGCCAATCCAATTAAAATAGGTGTTGTATTAGTTTGGCGAGTTAAAGATACTTTTAAAGCTCAATTTGATGTTGATGATTATGTTCATTTTGTAGATATACAAACTGATGCAGCAATACGTAAAATTGCTGGTGAGTATGCTTATGATAATTTTGATGACGATGAGTCGGAAGTTACCTTGCGCTCTGGTGGTGATGAGATTGATAACAGATTGGAAGAATCATTAAGCGAAAGACTTGATATTGCTGGAATTGAGGTTATGGAGGCAAGGATTAATTATTTAGCATATTCTGAAGAAATAGCTCAGGCAATGCTTAAGCGCCAACAAGCTACTGCAATTATTGCAGCACGACATAAAATTGTGGAAGGAGCTGTGGAAATGGTAAAAATGGCAATTGATCAATTATCAGATCAAGGAGTTGTGGAGCTTGATGATGAGCGTAAAGCTACAATGGTTAGTAATTTGATGGTTGTGCTTGTTTCTGATAAGGATGCAAGTCCAATAGTAAACACAGGTTCTTTATACTAAGAAAAATAAGATGAATATA
Organism: Bacteroidales bacterium; assembly: GCA_029932765.1. Classification (GTDB taxonomy): domain Bacteria; phylum Bacteroidota; class Bacteroidia; order Bacteroidales; family UBA1556; genus UBA6267. Next base: position 2,294 of record JAOZPM010000088.1, read on the forward strand.
AAAGGCGTATACTTTACTGAAACTCAGTATTATAAAACTGCTTGGGTATGGCTAATTGCATTGCTTATAGAGTCAACTATATTTATTATGCTTATCGCAAATTATGATAAATTTGATATAGAGAAGTTTGAATTAGAGGATTTCTATATTATGTGGGGTATATTTAGTATTATGTTCTTGGGTTTATTCTTCTTGTTTAGATATATGTATATTGAGATTATTATTAATTCAGAAGGAATACATTATAAAGCACCTCCAATGCTTAACAAATATAAGATAATAGGACGCCATAATATTTTTGAATATAGTATTGGAAAATATAAACCAATAACAGAAGTAGGAGGAAGAGGCTATAAACCAAATTCTAAAAAAACGCAAATTGCACTTACTATGGAAGGCAATATTGGTTTGAAAATAAAGACTAAAGATGGTAAATTATTTATTTTTGGCACCTTACGTGAAGCAGCATTATTGTTTGCAATGAATAAGCTAATGGAAAATAGTTAGTTATGGGAAAGAAAAAAGCATTTGCATTAAGAGTGGATTCTGAACTATTAGAAAAGATTGAGAAATGGGCGGCGGACGAGTTTCGTAGTACTAATGGGCAAATAGAGTGGATAATAAATGAGGCTCTTAAGAAAGCTGGGCGTAAGAAAAAGAAGGATGAGAGTAATAATAAACAGTAAGCCGTGAGCAGTTTTATATTACAGTTTATTTTACTATGAAGTTAATTCATTATTATTCATATCTTTGAGCTTTAAATACAACTATATATAACAGTTATGACCACCCAACAAATACTTATAAAATATTGGGGATATTCAAAATTTAGGCCTTTGCAAGAGGAAATTATTGATTCCGTATTAGCGGGAAATGATACTTTAGCCTTAATGCCTACTGGTGGAGGAAAAAGTATTTGTTTTCAAGTTCCTTCGCTAAAGTTGGAAGGCTTGTGTATTGTAGTTACTCCATTGATAGCTTTAATGAGGGATCAGGTACAGCAATTAGATAAAAGAGGAATTCCTGCAGTGGCAATATACTCCGGGATGCATCCTCGTGAGATTGATATTGCTTTGGATAACTGTGTTTATGGAGATAAGAAGTTTCTTTATGTATCACCAGAGAGGTTGGAAACGGAGCTATTTCAGGAGCGACTTAAGAAGATGAATATTAGCTTATTAGCTATTGATGAGGCGCATTGTATTTCGCAATGGGGTTATGATTTTCGCCCTTCATATTTGCAAATTGCTGATATTCGTGAGATGCTTCCAAATGTGCCTGTTTTAGCTCTTACAGCTACTGCTACGCCTACTGTTGTAATAGATATTCAGGAGAAGCTAAATTTTAGAAAAGAAAATCTTTTTGAGATGAGCTTCGAAAGGAGTAATCTTACATACGATGTGGAGAATGTAGAAGATAAATATAGTAGACTCTTGCAACTGCTAAATCAATATCAAGGGACAGCAATTGTATATGTGCGTAATAGGAGAAAGACAAAAGAGTTCTCATATTTTATTCAACAAAATGGAATATCTTGTCATTTCTATCATGCTGGATTGGATACAGATGAAAGAGAGAAGCGCCAAAGTGATTGGATAAATAATAGAGTAAGAGTAATTGTTTCTACTAATGCTTTTGGAATGGGAATTGACAAGGCCGATGTGCGTTTGGTTGTCCATTTAGATGTTCCTGATAGTATTGAAGCTTATTTTCAGGAAGCAGGAAGAGCAGGACGCGATGGAGGAAATGCGAGAGCTGTTCTTTTATGGCATAAAAGTGATTTGGGAGATTTGCAAAGAAATTTTGAATCTAAATATCCTGAAATATCTTATATAAGGAATATCTATAATGCTTTGGGAAATTATTTTCAGTTGGCAGTAGGTAGTGGAGCGGATACTCCTATGGAAATAGATATTAGTAACTTTATTAAGATGTATAATCTAAATCCAGTTTTGGCTTATAATTCAATAAAATTTCTTGAAAAGGAAGGTTATCTTTTTCTTAATGAAGCAATGAATAGGCCGTCAAAAGTTTTTGTGGATGTAAATAGAGAGACTCTTTATCGCTTTCAGGTTAAGAATCCAAAAATTGGAGATATAATTGATGTCTTAATTCGCTCTTATAGTGGGCTTTTTACAGATTTTAGTATTATTGATGAAGGATTATTGGGGCGTAGACTCAATACCTCTGCTTTACTTATAGAAAATGCTTTGAAATTTCTTCATAAAAATAATATTCTAACATATTTGCCCCGCAGTAGTAAACCGCAGATTACATTCTCAAATGGTAGATTACAAACGAAATTTGTTAGTATTAATGAAGAGCATTATTTTCATCTTAAAAATACATCTAAAAAGCGCCTTGATTCTGTAATTGCTTATGTTACAAATATTACTAAGTGTAGGAGTGAGTTGCTGCTGTCTTATTTTGGTCAAAAAGAGCCACGCCGTTGTGGTCAATGCGATGTGTGTGAGAATAGAAATAAACTATCTTTATCACAAACGGAGTTTGATGATGTAATAGAGTTAATAAAACCTGTGTTAATGCAAAAAAACATCTCTTTTCAAGATTTAATTTGGGAATGTTCGCAAGTAAATCAAAATAAGCTTATTAAAGTAGTTAGATACTTAACAGATAGTGGCAAAATTACTAAATTTGATGGTAAATTAGTTTGGGTTAGATAGTAATTAGGAATTAAGAATAGTGAATTAAGAATAGTGAATTCGTCAGACTGATTAATTTTCTGTCAGACTGAGTGATTTTATGTCAGACTGAGTGATTTTCGATTGCAAAGAGAAAATTGTACCGAAGTCTGAGAAAATAGTATAGCTTGTATTTAGCTTAGTCGAAATAAAGGCTGAATACCAATTAATTTACTCGCAAATTTCAGCTATTATAAGGTCTTATTTAAGATGTCACCATTGTCAATAGCAATTTTTAAACTAGGTTTTAATCGTGATTTTTGTAACTCTTCTAAGTATTTGTCATTATGAAGATCTGAGCCCAGAAAACTAATCATTTTTTTTGCTATTAGTTTTTTAGCAATTATTTTAGAACTATGACTATACCACCCTGTTAGAGAGTTTATATTTAGTTGTAAAAACACACCTCTATCAGTAAGTTGTTTATAGTTATTAAAATCTTGATGCCAGTAATTATATCTTTCGGGATGTGCCAATACAACTTTATAACCTTCCATTTGCAAATCAAATATAACTTCAGAAAGACGTGGGTATACATCTACATACGACATCTCAATTAAAACATAATTATCGCCAAAAGTAAGCAGCTTACTTTCTTTCATTTTTTTCTCAAAGCCATCATCAAGCATATATTCAGCAGCGGCTTCTATTTGCATATCAATACCTTGAGAGGATATTTCTTTTCGCACTATCTCCAAACCCGACATAATTATTTCGGGTGTATTTTTATAATAGTCGTTCATTATATGTGGAGTGGTAATAAGTTTTTTATAACCGAGCTTACTCATTTCCTTAATTAGATAGATACTATCTTCTATGGTTTTTGCACCATCGTCAATACCTGGTATTAAGTGCGAATGTATATCTGTACCCAAGATTCCAAAATCAATAGGTGATTCTAGAAAACCATTATTTCTTTTCTTAAATATATTAAATATCCCCATATTTTATTTTTTAGTGTTCTGCTCAAAATACTCCCAGAGTTTATCTTTGGGAATTGGAGCAGTAATCTCAATAATATTTTTTTTAACAGGATGAATAAAAGATAGATGCCGAGCATGTAAACTAATTGAAGCATCCTTATTATTTCGTTTTGAGCCGTATTTTAAATCTCCTTTAATAATACATCCTATATTTGATAATTGTGTTCTTATTTGATGATGACGACCCGTTTGCAATACAACCTCCAATAGGTGATAATTATCTGATGAGGCTATAAGTTTATAGTTTAATATTGCCTCTTTTGCGCCTTCTGTATTTTTTGTTACTACATATGATTTATTATTCTTTGGGTTCTTTTTGATGAAATTAATTAGTTCAGAAGCTTCTACTTTTGGAGCTTTCTCAACTATTGCCCAATATACTTTCTTAATCTCATGCTTGGTAAGCATCTTGTTTAGTCTTGATAGTGCTTTGTCAGTTCGGGCCATTATCAAAGCTCCACTAGTAGGTCTATCCAAGCGGTGTACTACACCTAAATATACATTACCTGGCTTATCATACTTTTCTTTTAAATACGTTTTACCATATTCACTGAGAGGAGTATCGCCAGTTTTATCTCCTTGTACTATATCACCAGCAGCTTTATTTACTATTAGTAAGTGATTATCTTCATAAAGTACTTTATCCTCGAATTTCATTTTATAAATACTTAATTAAGTGCTCTAAATAATTCAAATAGCAAAAGAGTTATTTTAATATTGCTCACGCTCATTAGGAAAGTCCTTAGACTTAACATCTTTAATATATGCTTGAACAGAACCCATTATTTCTTCTTTCAGATTATGATATCTACGAAGAAAGCGTGGTGAAAAATCTTGTGTGATACCCAACATATCATGAAGTACAAGAACCTGACCATCAACTTCACCTCCAGCACCAATACCTATTACAGGAATCTTAACGCTTTTTGTAACAATACCAGCAAGTTCGGCAGGTATCTTCTCTAATATTAAACCAAAACAACCAGCTTCTTCAAGTAGTTTTGCATCACTTTTCAATTGATTAGCTTCTTCATTATCAGTAGCTCTAACAACGTAGGTTCCAAACTTATGAATTGATTGTGGAGTAAGCCCCAAATGACCCATAACAGGAATTCCAGCAGAGATAATTCTTTTGACAGATTCTAGAATCTCAAAACCACCCTCCATTTTAACAGCATTTGCACCAGATTCTTTCATAATACGAATAGAACTTGAAAGTGCTTCTTTTGAGTTTCCTTGATAGGTGCCAAATGGTAAATCAACTATAACTAATGGTCGTGTAGCCGCCCTTACAACTGATGATGCATGATATATCATGTCATTAAGGGTAATAGGAAGTGTAGAGTCAAAACCAGCCATTACATTTGAAGCCGAATCTCCCACAAGGATAATATCTATCCCCGAATCATCAAGTATTTTAGCAAAACTAAAATCATAGGCTGTTAGCATAGCGATTTTTTCTCCTTTAAACTTCATCTCCTGAAGTACGTGAGTTGTTACTTTTGATTTATTAATATTGTTTGCTGTTGACATTATATTTTTATGTTAAAACAATTAATAAGCAAAAATAAATCATTTTACTCAGAATAATGACAAATAGTAAAAAATAAATATAATAAATATTAATTATTTATTTTTCCCCCATTCCTTATCAAAGTCTATAAGGTATTTATTTAAAGTATCTTTCATATCTTTTCTTAATAGAAGTATACCAAAAAGATTGGGAAGTGTCATTGCTGCTATGGCAATTCCTGAGAAAGTCCATATAATGGTTGTATCTACAAAGGAGGCTATAAAAAAACCTAAAATATATAGTACTCTATAATGCACAACATATTTAACTCCAAAAAGATAAGTAACAGCTCTGCCTCCATAATATGACCAAGCAATAGCTGTAGAAAAAGCAAATAATAGTAAGCCAATTGTAATTATATATTCGCCTACATCACCAAAATAGCTTCTCTTAAAAGCCTCTATAGTAAGTGGAGCACTGTTTATTAAACTTTTGCCAGAGATAGTATATTTAGTGTTTTTAAAGTCACCATTATTAATGATAATATCACCTGTATATAATTCATTGTTTAGTTTGATAATAATATCTTCAGCAATAGAGCGAGAATGAAGTATGGTTAAGTGGTTTTGTATTTGACCTTCTATTACTTCTAAGTTACCAGAGAATAAGCCAATTTCTTTCTTATTAACATTATAGCGATATAAATCGTCAGCATCTTCAGCATTAGAGATATTATACTCCTTATCAAGTACTTTTGTACTAGCATATTGGAAAGTATTTTGATATTTTTCGTTCCACACACCAGAGGTAACAATAGCCAATCCTGTAAGAGTACAAATTATTACAGTATCGATAAAAGGCTCAAGAATAGCGACCATTCCTTCGGAAATAGGCTCATGAGCTTTAGCCGCGGCATGAGCGATAGGAGCAGACCCTTGTCCTGCCTCGTTTGAAAATAAGCCTCTATTTACACCTCTATTGAAAGCAAAAGCAAAAGTAGCCCCAAGGAAGCCTCCAGTAGCTGCAGCACCATTAATAACACCTCCAAAAATAGCATCAAGAGCTGGTACAATATTCTCCCAATTGTATAATATTACTCCTAAAACTCCAATAATATATATTAGAGCCATAGCAGGTACAAGTTTGTCAGTAACTTTCACAATTCTTTTAATACCACCAATAATTACAAAGCCAAGAAGAATTGATAATACTAGACCGGTAATCCATTGTTCAATACCAAAAGTAGAATAAACGGATGTGCTAATACTATTTATTTGAGGCATATTTCCTGTGCCAAAAGATGAAAGAATTGTAGCAAAAGCAAAAATAGCTGCTAGCCATTTCATATTAAGCTTATTCTTCATATAATACATTGGACCACCAGCAATAGATCCATCAGCTGCTACTTCGCGGTATTTGTGAGAAAGACTAACTTCTACAAATTTGGTAGTCATACCAAGAAATGCTGTTACTATCATCCAAAATAGTGCAGAAGGACCTCCTAAATGAATAGCCAATGCTACACCAGCAATATTTCCTGTGCCTACAGTTCCTGAAAGTGCTGTGGCTAAAGCCTGAAAGTGGGTAGCGTCTCCTTTATCGGTTGCTTTATCATATTTTCCGCTAACAATTTGCAATGCATGTTTAAAAAACCGAATCTGTGGAAATCGTAAATAGATTGTAAAAAATAAGCCTGTTCCTAATAAAAGAAACACAAACCAAGTAGAACCTCCTACATATGAGTCTAATAATTTTAAATATTCATTTAATTGTTGCATATTATTGTTAGTTAATATTTATAATTTTAATTATGAGCAATTTACACACTTACGACTTTCTGGCATTATCAATATTCTTCCCATTTGAATGCTTGCTCCACAATTGAGGCATATTCCGAAATCCTCATTATTAATATTATCCAATGCAGCTTGTAATCCGTTTTTTTGAATAAGTTTCTTATCCAGACTAGCCTGACTAATACTTTGATTATTAATAGCATCCATACGACTTACTCTGCCAATAGCACAATCTGGGGCAATAGGTTTAACTTGCTCCTTTAATTCAATAATCTGAACCTCAGTTTTTACTAAACGTTTTTTAATCTCTTGGGCAAGTTTATCCTTTTCTTCTTGTGTCATAAGTTTGCTAAAATAAAGAAAAATATAAAGTAATGTACGTTTTACTTAAGTCTTATTTTTCACAAAAGCTAAAGGCTAATGTAAAAAAGGCTAAGAGACTAAATGCTGAATACGTATTACCAATTACAGAACAAACCTTATAAGCCCTTATGACTCTTATGTGGTTCTTTTCAAGGTGTCTTATGTGTATTTTAACTAATTTATGAATTTTATTTTTGTTAATACACCATAATGATCAGAAACTCTTCCAACCACATCTTCGGTAAATACTATTTGTGATTCTACTACTTCATAAGAGGAGTTATTCTTCATAAAAATATAATCTATTCTTCCAGGATATTCTCCACCAATAGTATTATGGATACTTTGTGCGGGTTTATTGTTTGCATCAGGATAAATATTTAAATAAGTGTCGGTATATATATTATTTTGCATTATTAGGTTATATCCTTCACTCCATGGGTAGTCACTAGTAGGGTTTACATTAAAATCACCACAAACAAAAGTTGCAATGCTATTGTTTGTAATCTCCTTTTCGTCAACCATTTGCTGTATATTTAGGATCTGATTATTCTGCTCGTCATCTGTAAGGGATGTTCTCCAATGTGTATGAACAGAAAATATATTTAGGTTACCATCTTGCAAATGGTAAGATCCATATATAGTTTTTCGAGATGTTATATTTGTTGTATTAGTATTTGTTGAAATATATCGGCTATCAGTACTAATTCTATTATGTTTTGATAATACAGCAACTCCTTCTTCCCATATATTCCAACCATAATGGGCCCAATCCCATACGTAATTATAATTTGTATCGTATTTTTCTTTTATTCTATCAGTAATAATTAAAGCCATATTATCTTCTCTAATTATTCCATTATTAATTGTAGAAGATTTGTTCTGTGCACATTCTTGAAAAACAATAAAATCAACATCCATTTTGCCAATAATATCTACTATTAAATTAAATTTCTTGTCTTGTTGCGACTCCTGATAAGTATGTAAGTTAATAGTTAGGATTAAATACTCCTTATTATTATTCTTAAATAAATTTGATTTTATATTATCTAGATTTGTTTCTTTATAATCAATGTCAATTGTTGTATTTTTTGTAATAATAGCATCACTGTTTTGTTTTGCCTTTACAACTATAGTGTAATTTCCTGGATTTGAGTAAGTATGGTTTCTTATAAAATCATTATTAGCAATAATGCTAGTACTATTATCACCCCAAGAAATAACTATCTCTGTAATTATATTATTGTCGTCTGTAATGTCTCCTTTTAAAGATACCGTCAAAGCCTCTGTGGTTGTACTAATAGTTAAATTAGGTTCTATAGCGATTGTTTCTTTACTACAGCTACTTATAAATATAAGAAGAATAGATAAGAGTGTAAATATCTTTTTTAAGTTGTAATTCATCAATTTTATAATATTTTAAATATTGAATCGCCAAAAGTAAATAAAAAATTCTTGAAATACGGCTTTTACTGTTTGAACTTAAGTCTTTTTAATGGTTTAATGGTACAATAGTTTAATTATATAATTGTGTAATACTGTGAAAACTGAAGACTGAATTTACCTTAT
>JAOZPM010000088.1:11319-12837 GCA_029932765.1 Bacteroidales bacterium
GTTTAATTATATAATTGTGTAATACTGTGAAAACTGAAGACTGAATTTACCTTATTTGACTTATGTGTTTATTTTAAAGGAGTCTATTGTGTTTCTTTTAAGGTGTGTAATGTGGTTCTTTTAGAAGAGAGCCTATGTGTTTAACCTTAACTGCTAAGTTGTTTCTTGCCAGTTCTAAAAGTAAAGAATTTCTGTACAAGGAAACTATAAATTACAACAACTGATACAGTAACTATTTTGCCTGGTAAAGGCCAGAAATCCAGTGTTTCTACAAATAGTTTTAGTAAGAAATAGTGTAATACAATTGATCCTCCAACACTTATGGCATAGCGTGATAATTGCATCTTGCCTTTAATTCTTGAATCGGTGAATGTTACATATTTTGCTAGTAAGAATCCTGTAGTAAATGTTATTGGGAATACAAAAATAAATGCTGCAATGTGTGGACTCATAGCAGTAAATCCTAACTCAACTATGGATTCGTTTACTACATAATGATAAAATATATAATATAGAAATATATCTAATGCCATATTTACACCTCCTGTAGCAGCATATTTATAGGTTTCGTATGGCAATGCTTTTTTGAATAAAGGATAAAAAATATCCAATATTCTAATGATAAAAAGGCCAATGTTTTCTGCTATTGTTTTCATATTTTCTTATTCTAACAGCCATACCTGGTCTGCCGACAGGCAGATGCAGTCGCATGAAAAAAATAATCATTTGATTGTGTTCCGATAGTTATCGGAATAAATAATTTTTTTTGTCATGCTCGTTTCATATTGTTTAGAGAATACAAAGCAACAAAAAAAAAGTGTAGAAATGATAATTATTGTTTGTCATTCAGGGGATTTTTTTAACCTATAATTTAGGTAATTATTCTGAATAAATATTAGCTGATATCAAGTTTATATTTTAAAATGTATTACCAATAACATATAAGGGAATGTTTTCAAGCCAGGTTTCTTTCCTATAGTTAGCCATAGAAGTACGAAATGATTTTTTAATTTTGTATTTAGTTTTAAAAGACACTAAACTTTTTGCTTTGAGATTCTCTTCTGCTTTAACTTCTAAAGGGTATATATTTGAATCTTGTTGTATAATAAAATCTATTTCTCCACTTGATTTCTCTGATTAAAAACTAATGCTAATGCAAAACCAATAAGTGGTAATAAAATTAATTGATTGCTTAGACCTACGAATGCAGCTTTTGGGTATTTGAAAACTATCTTAAAGTCCCCAATAACTAGTGATAATCCCATTCCAAACATTATAATTGCTAATGCAACTGGCAGTACTACTGATGTTAATATCGATTCTTCCATTCTTTTGTTTTAAAATTTTGGGCAAATGTAGTAATTTGTTTTTTATTTCAAAATATATGGTTGGAAGTTGTTAATTATCCAATATCATTTATGTAAAAAGTCCGTAATAACGGACCATCTGCTCGGAAAACCCCATGTTTCCGAGGGCAAAAGAGAAATATCGTGTATTTTAGGGCAGTATTTGTTTTTT
>JAOZPM010000089.1:0-12775 GCA_029932765.1 Bacteroidales bacterium
TAAAAGTTTTCTATACTAGAAAATAAAAAGTCTTAAAATAATTAAAATATTGATAATAAATAATGTTGTGAGATAGTATTTATACTTTTCAATCTTATAATAAAAATTAAAAATACTTAGCCTTATATTTAGTCCATAAGTATGTTAAAATACTTGATGTGAGCACAGTAATAAAAAACCAGAAACTCCACTCCCAAATATTTTGAGTTTTATAAAGTGATGTGCCAATATTACCTATGATGAGCCATTGAAAAACATATACAATTGTTACATTTTTGCCAATAAACTTGAGATACTTAAAAAACAAACTGTTTTTTGCCAATTTATTTAATTGAAAAAGAATATAAATCCAAATACTAGTAAAAGTCGTACTCCATAAAAAGAACAAAATATTATGATGGTAATATTGAGTGAGATTAGTTGATATTTTTATTCCAAAGCTGGCCGTGATAATTAATAATAGTCCTATAATTATAAAAATAATTTTACTCCAAATACTTTTATCAAAGTTTTTAATACTAACAGTATCTGCCATTAATTTAAACCCATAACCTAAAAGAGGATATGCCAACCAAGGAATTAAAGGAAAATAAGACCAAGAAGTGCCACCAACAAAGAAAGCGAGAATATATCTAAGATAATTAGCTTCGAATTGCTGAGGATTAAATAATTGAGAAAGCCCACTTATTGCAATAGCCAAAGCAAAATAAGCCCAATACTTATTTTTAGCGATTTTTTGAAATAGCGCAATGCTTATTAAACTTAAGCCTGCCAATGGCAAGATATCCACTCCGAAAATATAATCCCATGGGTTTACATTCCAATCCTTGAAATAGATATTATATAGTAAGTGAGCATTAAGTCCAATATTAAGCAGTATTCCTCCCATAAAAAGTTTGACACCACGCTTACTCATATCTATTGAGTTCTTTGCCCCGAAAGCCAAAAAGTAACCCATAATAACCATAAAAACAGGTGCCGCAGGAATTCCACCAAAGAACAAAGAAAATGAACCCAAGTCACTTTTAAGAATTTCCTCTTTGGCAAAAACTTCCATCAGGTGCACTTGAATCATAAAAAGTACAGCTAAACCTTTTACACCATCCGGAAAATTTAATCTGGTTTTTATTGTCATAAATTCAATGATAATAAATACTAATCATTCTAATAATGATTATAGCATTCTTAATACAAATGTATATAAAAAACATTAACAAACTTTCACATTTACATATTTAAAATTGTTATAAATTTGTAATCATTACAAAAGAGTAAAACTGATGTTAAAGAAAATTGATAATTTGGAGAAATATTTGAGAGATGCAGGGATAAAACCTAGCATTCAAAGACTCAAAATATTTGAATATTTGGCAAGTACAAATAGTCATCCAACAGTAGACAAAATATATGGAGCTCTTTCATCAGACATTCCAACATTATCAAAAACTACAGTTTATAATACGCTAAAACTTTTTCAGAAACAGGGCATTATTCTAATAATAAATATTGAGGATAATGAAACTAGATTTGATGCTGATGTTAGCTTTCATGGTCATTTTAAATGTATAGAATGTGGTGGGGTTGAAGATTTCCCTATTCCAGAGCATGGCAAAATTGAAGCTTTAATAGACTATGACATATCAGAAAAGCATTTTTATATAAAAGGCATATGTGCCAATTGCAAAAAGACAATAAATAAATAATAATAAACTTTAAAACATAAAAAAATGGAAAATTTAATTGGAAAAAAAGCACCTAGATTCAGTGCAGCAGCAGTAGTAAACGGTGGAGAATTTGTAGAAGATTTCTCACTAGATCAGTATATTGGCGAAAAACACGTTGTATTTTTCTTTTACCCACTTGATTTTACTTTTGTATGCCCTACGGAGATTTTGGCATTTCAGGAGCAAATGGATGAATTTGAGAAAAGAAATGTAGCAGTAGTAGGTTGCTCGGTAGACTCAGAGCATTCACATTGGGCATGGTTAAACACTGAACTTAAGAACGGTGGTATTAAGGGAGTTAAATATCCATTAGTAGCTGACCTAAGCAAAACAATTGCTGAAAACTTTGGTGTATTAGCTGGAGAGTACGATTATGATGACGATGGTTTATCAATATTCAAAGGAGCTCCTGTAGCATACCGTGGTCTTTTCTTAATTGATAAAGAAGGTATTGTAAGACATAACGTAATTAACGACCTTCCTTTAGGACGTAGCATTGATGAGGCTATCCGTATGGTTGACGCTTTACAATATTTTGAAGAAAATGGTGAAGTTTGCCCTGCTAACTGGAAGCCAGGCGAAAAAGCTATGGAAGGTTCTCATGCTGGTGTTGCAAAATACTTATCAGAGAAATAAACAAGAATTTAGTGGACAGAAAGCAGTATTCAGTATGTAGTAAGTAATACACAAACTCCCTACTGAATACATTCTTCCACAAGAGTAACAAATTATTTTTTAAACCATAAAAACAAATTATAATGAAGATTAATAGATATCAAGATATTTCAGAAATAGACAGAGAAGCAAAAAAAGATTATATCGACCGTCACTCTGCTTTTGTACATTGCGAAGACAATGCTAAGGCTAGCGAAAAATTTAAAGTAAAAGTAATGGTTGGAGATGAGTATAAGCATCCAGACGATTTTGATCATTACATTTCATATGTTCAATTATGGGATGGTGAGCGCTTTTTAGGCGAAGCACGTTTCAATGCTGGTACTATGGGCAATGCTCCAACAAATGTAGAAGTTGATTTTTATATTGTTCCAACAAAGAATATGAAATTAGTAGCCCATGCATATTGTACTAAGCACGGATTGTGGCAAAGTGATGAGATTGCTGTTGCAGTTAGCTAAATATAATATTTCATGCTAGAAATTTTAAAGCTTTTGAACATTCGTTCAAAAGCTTTTTTTATGAAAATAAATACCTCAATATTTGAATTATATTTACTAGATTTGCATACTTTATAATCCATAAATTCAAAATAACACATAACTATGATTAGCAAAAGGTTAGAAGAAGAATTAAACAAACAAATAAATGCTGAGATGTATTCAGCATATTTATATCTTTCAATGTCAGCATATTTAGCAAAAGAGAATTTAAATGGATTTTCACATTGGATGAAATTACAATTTGAAGAAGAACAAGGGCATGCAATGAAATTCTTTCAATATATTCTTGATAGAGGTGGCAATGTAGAACTTGAAGAGATAAACCGCCCTCAGGTTAGCTGGAATGGTATTATTGATGTATTTGAAGAAATTTATAAACACGAACAATATATTACAAACCTAATTAATAATCTAGTGGATGTAGCTATTCAGGAAAGGGATCATGCTACAGTTGCTATGCTTCAATGGTATGTTAGCGAACAAGTTGAGGAAGAATCAACAGTATCTGAATTATTAGACCAATTGCGCATAATTGATGGCAAAGGCTCGGGCTTATTTATGCTTGACAGAGAGGCTAAATCTCGATCTTTAACTTCTAACTAAAAAACACAGAAAACAATGGTAAATTTACAAACTGAATATCTAGGTTTAACACTTAAGAACCCAATAATAGTAGCAAGCTCAGGATTAACAAATAGCTTAAGTTCAATAAAAAAACTTGCAGAGAATGGCGCTGGTGCAATTGTTCTTAAATCATTATTTGAGGAACAAATATTAGCAGAAACAGCACAAAATATATCTCTTGACCAGAGTTATGGCACTGATGTGCATGACTATATTACTGAGCATATGCGTAGCAGCAAACTTTCTGACTATACTACTCTTATTAGAGAAGCAAAGGCAGAAGTTGACATTCCAATTATTGCCTCAGTAAACTGTATTACTGACAGAGAATGGGTTTCTTTCACCAAAGAAATAGAAGCTGCAGGTGCTGATGCTCTAGAATTGAATATTGGAGTGCTTCCTTCCGACGATGAAATAAATAGTGCAGAAAACGAAGAAAATTATATTAAAATACTTGAGAAGGTAAGACGCAGCACTAATTTACCGATTGCTGTTAAAATGACTACTTACTCTGCTGGCTTGGCCAATTTTATCAAAAAGATTAGCTGGACTGGTTTTGTCGATGGGATTGTACTTTTCAACAAATATTTTCAGCCAGATATCGATATCGATAAAATGGAAATCACTTCTACAGGTGTTTTTACTACATCAGAAGACATTTCTACTTCGCTTAGATGGGTTGCAATAATGAGCAGCAAAATAGAAATCCCTATTTCGGCAACAACAGGAGTACATACTGGCGCTGATGTTATAAAGCAAATTCTTGTTGGAGCAAATAATGTTCAAATAGCATCTACACTTTATATAAATGGACCAAAGCAGATTAAGCTTATGCTTGAAGAAATGGAAAAATGGATGGAGAAAAATTCATTTGAAAACCTTGATGCATTTAGAGGTAATATGGCTCTTAAAAATGATGTAAACACAATTGCTTTTGAGAGAATCCAATTTATGAAACATTACGGAAACATAGAATAAACTCAATAAATAAAAAAATAATGAACGAATTAAACGGAATCATCACGCAAATAATACAGGTATCGCCTACCATGAAAGTTTTCAGGATTGCTCCTGACGGCTGGGATTTGCCAGATTTTAAAGCTGGGCAATTTTGCGCCCTATTTCTTCCTGGAGGAACTGCTCGTTGCGAGGAATCTACTCCTGAATTTGAAGAAATTGCTGATGATAAAATGATTAGAAAAGCATACTCCATCGCTTCTAGTTCTAGAACAAAAGAATTTCTTGAGTTTTATATTACCCTTGTTCACTCTGGAGCATTAACTCCTAGAATGTTTAGCCTAAAAATTGGTGACAGAATTGGTGTAGGAACTAAATTTGTTGGTATGTTTACCATAGACCAAATTCCTGTAGAAAGAAATATTATTCTTGTTGCCACAGGAACCGGTGTAGCTCCATATATGAGTATGTTACGTAGTGATGCTCTTAAGCGTAAGGGTAAAATTGCAGTTATTCATGGTGCAGCAAATTCATGGGATTTAGGTTATTCTTCTGAATTAGACCTTCTTCAATCAATTAACTCTGATTTTAAATATATTCCAACAATTACCAATCCTGAAGGCGAAATGACAAAATGGAATGGTCATGTAGATTTTATTCAAGATATGTGGAATAAAGGAATTATGGAAAAAACTTGGGGATTTAAACCAATGCCTGAGAATACTGACGTTTTTCTTTGCGGAAACCCTCGAATGATTTCTGATATGGAGGAAGCAATGGGCGTTGATGGTTTTTCGGAGTGGCATAAAAAGAAGAATCCTGAAGGACAAATTCATGCTGAAAAATTCTAGTAAATAGCTAAAACATAAAACCAAACAAATCGATAATTATGAAGTATTTTAATTCAATAGACGAAACATTAGATTTTGCAATTGAGCAAGAGCAGATAGCTGTTGACTTTTATAGTAAACTTGCTAAAAGTGCTAAAAGCAATGATTTAAAAAAGATTTTTCTTGACTTCGTAAAAGAAGAAATGGGTCATAAGCTTAAACTTCAGAAAATAAAAAAAGAAGGTATTTTTAGTAATGAGAATCCTAAAGAAGTTCTTGACCTTAAGATTTCTGATTATTTGGTTTCTGTAAAATCTAGCCCTGATATGACTTATCAGGATACTCTTATAATTGCTATGAAAAGAGAAAAAGCTGCTTTTAAATTATACAAAAACCTAGCTGCTATGTCACCTAATGAGGAACTTAGCGTTATTTTTAATAATTTGGCTTTTGAAGAAGCAAATCATAAACTTCAGTTTGAAACTGAATATGATGATCTTATATTAAAGGATAATTAAGAATCTTTTTTAGATTAATCTAATTTTAAATAAATAAAAAGTGAATTGTAAAGGCTATGTCTTTTACAATTCACTTTTTTAGAATAATACAAAACACAATAATGCAAAATTTCACATCAGAAAAGGCTAAGGAGTTAGCAAATAATGGCTATTTTTTTAATAGAGCATATTATTTGCAACGAGCACTAAGCTTAGTGAAGCCACATTGGAAATTATTAATGGCATTTACTACCATTTATCTTGGGTCGATGTTTTTATTATTAATAAACCCTGCAATTGGCCAAATAGTACAAATGGTAGTTTCGGGACCTATTTCAGCAGGATATTATTATACTCTAAAAAAGATTATTGATAACGAAGTTATAACTATTAATGATTTTTTTGAAGGCTTTAAGAGTTTTGTGCCCACAATGCTAGTTTTTATGATGGTAAATTTACTAACTACTGTAAGTTTAGCCTTATATTATTTTCCCGCAATATTTGTTGCTACCATTTATCTTTTTGCAATGCCATTGGTTGTTTTTGGCAAAATGACTTACTGGAAGGCCATGGAAAGTAGTAGAATTATTATCATGAAGAAATTCTGGGAAGCATTACTTTTTGGAGCTACAATTATTGGGATAAATATATTAGGAATTCTGGCATTAGGAGTTGGTCTTTTATTCACATTACCCCTATCCTATGCTCTTATTCTAGTAGCTTACGAAGATATTTATGGCTTTGAAAATGAGCCTACATATTCTAAAAATGATTTTAGCCATTTTAGATAATTTTATTTACTAAAACAATGTATAGTACTCACGAACAATATATGAACAGATGTTTGCAGTTGGCCATAAAAGGTAGAGCAACTGTAAAACCTAACCCTATGGTTGGTAGTGTAATTGTTCTTGATAATAAAATAATTGGCGAAGGTTATCACAGAAAATATGGTGAAGCCCATGCCGAAGTTAATGCAATAAATAGCGTTGAGGACCAATCTCTATTAAAAGATGCAACATTATATGTTAATCTTGAACCTTGTGCACACCATGGTAAAACACCACCTTGCTCCGACCTTATTGTTGAGAAAAATATTAAACGAGTAGTAATTGGTTGTATTGATAGTTTTGCAAAAGTTGCCGGCAAAGGAATAGAAAAAATGCGTAATAATGGTGTTGAAGTTATTGTTGGAATATTAGAAAAAGAAAGCTTGGAATTAAATAAGGCTTTTTTTAATTTCCATAGTAATAAGCGTCCGTATATTATTCTTAAATGGGCGCAAACTACTGATGGATATATAGATATAAACAGAAAACAAGACGATGCTATTGGCATAAACTGGATAACGCATCCAGTTCTAAGAATGCTTGTTCATAAATGGCGTAGCGAAGAGAGTGCAATTCTAATAGGAAATGGAACCCTATTAAACGATAATCCACAATTAGATACCAGAGAATGGGCAGGAAGAAATCCCCTTAGAATTCTACTATCGATAGATAAAAAATTAAACACTGATTATAAACTACTTGATGGTACTACAAATACTATTGTATTCTCAAATTCTGAAGATTTAGAAATTAAAAATACAGAATTTATTAGCATTAAAAATAATACTGAAGCAATAGAACAAGTATTAGAAGAGCTTTATACTAGAGATATTCAGTCATTGATTGTAGAGGGTGGAAAAGCTACTCTACAAAGTTTTATTGACAAAAACCTTTGGGACGAAGCAAGAGTATTGATTGGAAGAAAAACCTTTGGTGATGGATTATTAGCACCTACAATAAGTATTAAACATTCTGCTAGTTATAGTATCTTAGATGATACTATTCTACAATATCATAATTTATAATGGGTATATTTTTAATGATCATCGCTATAATATTTTTTGTAAGTATCCTATTGATATTTAGAGTTTTTAATAACTATAAAATAGATAATTACCAAGCACTTATAGTAAATTACTTTATTGCTGCATTATTTGCGATAACTATTTATAGCGGAGATTTAACCTTAACTGATATTCCAAATCAATTATGGTTTCAACCAAGTTTATTATTAGGGCTTTTATATTCAGTAGGCTTTCTAATATTTGCTCTAAGCACACAAAAAGCAGGAATTGCAATTAC
Source organism: Bacteroidales bacterium (assembly GCA_029932765.1). Classification (GTDB taxonomy): domain Bacteria; phylum Bacteroidota; class Bacteroidia; order Bacteroidales; family UBA1556; genus UBA6267. The sequence continues at coordinate 7,943 of JAOZPM010000089.1, forward strand.
TTCTGTATTCAGCAAAATGTCAATATTAATACCAGTATTATTTGGCGCATATTTTTATGAATCAGAGAGTATTACAATAATAAAAATATCAGGATTATTTTTAGCAATGTTATCTTTCTTTTTGATATTTAAAAGCGAAAAATCAGAAATAATAAATAAAAAAGCAATATTTCTTCCTTTGTTAATTTTCTTATTTACAGGGCTTAATGATACTATACTAAAATATATTAGAGAAGTATATTTCAATATTGCAGTATCGGATATTAATTCTGAAATATTTATTATGGGTTCAATATTTAGCATTTCCTTTATTGTCAGTATTATAATATTTGGGATTCCAATACTTCTAGAGAGACGAAAAATAGAAATTAAGAACTTTATTGCCGGTGCAATATTAGGAATAATCAATTTCCTAAGTGCTTTTACTATGTTTAAAGCAATGGGGCATTTTGAGAGCTCCGTGTTTTTTCCAATATTTAATGTGGGAATAGTAGGCTTATCTGCAATAGTAGGTGTAATCTTTTTCAAGGAGAAACTATCAAAAACAAATTATATAGGTTTAGCTATTGCATTAGGAGCTATACTTTTACTTACAATTAATTAACACAAAAGAAAAAATTTTAATAAAAAGTAAGTAATAAAAACTATACTTTTGTAAACTAACAAAATGAAAATAATTAATATCCAAAACACACACTATTATGGATAACATCAAGAAATTATCGATTATTATTCCTGTTTATAATGAGGAAAAAACTATTCATGAGATACTTAACCTCGTAAAAAAGGTTGAACTAATTAATGATATAGAGAAAGAGGTAATCTTAGTAAATGATGCTAGTAGCGACAATAGCGTTGCTGTATTAGAGAATTATATTGCTGAGAATCCTAATGATGGCTTACAATTATTTTCGCATGAAAAAAATAAAGGTAAAGGAGCCGCCCTACATACAGGAATTGCAAAAGCAACTGGCGATTACTTAATCATTCAGGATGCTGATTTAGAATACGATCCAGAAGAGTATAACATCCTATTAAAGCCCGTAGTTAAAGGCTTTGCTGATGTTGTATATGGCTCAAGATTTATGGGCAGCAAGCCTCACCGTATTTTATTCTTTTGGCATAGTATAGGAAACAAATTCCTAACCTTTACTTCCAATGCTTTTACCAATCTAAATCTTACAGATATGGAGACCTGCTATAAGCTTTTCCGTACTGATATTATTCAAAATATAAATCTTAAAGAAAATAGATTTGGTTTTGAGCCTGAAGTAACTGCAAAGATTTCTAGAATTAAGAATATTAGAATTTATGAAGTAGGAATTAGCTATTACGGACGTACATTTGAAGAAGGCAAAAAGATCGGTTGGAAAGATGGCATAAGAGCAATTTATAGTATTCTAAAATATAATATCTGGAGTAAAAAAGCATAATCCAATGACAAAAGAAGGCTTATTTGGCAAAACATTAGATGAATTAAAAGAAGTAGTATCAACTATTGGCTTACCTAAGTTTACTGCTAGTCAGATTGCTGATTGGCTGTATAAAAAGGATGTCAATAGCATTGACGAAATGCATAATTTATCTAAAAGTGCTAGAAATAAACTTAACGAAAATTACACATTTGGGACTAATGCTCCAATCAGCGAGCAAAAATCTTCGGATGGTACTAAGAAATATCTCTTCACTAGCGAATCGGGGAATTTTATAGAAACAGCTTATATTCCTGCTGATGGAAAAAGAAACACCCTATGCGTATCCTCGCAAGTAGGTTGTAAAATGGCTTGTGAGTTTTGCATGACTGGCCGTCAGCACTTTAATGGCAACCTTAGCGCAGCAGATATTGTTAATCAATTGCGCTCCTTGCCCGAATGGCATAATGTAAGCAATATTGTATATATGGGCATGGGCGAGCCTCTCGACAACTTAGAAGAAGTATTAAAAAGCCTTGAAATATTAACCTCCGACTGGGGAATGCAAATGAGCCCACGAAGAATTACCGTTTCTACAATTGGTGTTATTTCTGCTATGAAAATATTTCTAGAAAAATCAAAAGCTAATTTAGCAATAAGCATGCACAATCCATTTTCGGAAGAGCGTAAAGATATTATGCCTGTAGAAAACGCAAATCCTATTGCCGATGTCATTGCTGAGCTTAAGAAACATGATTGGGATGGACAAAGAAGAGTCTCTTTTGAATACATTATTTTCGAAGGTCTTAATCATTCTCAAAAACATATAAATAAAATTGCAAGTCTTTTGAATGGGTTAAAATCGAGGATGAATCTTATAAGATTTCATGAAATTCCTGATAGTAAATTTGGCACTACTGTGGACGAACATCTTTTTGATTTTCAAGCCAAGCTAAAGGCAAAAGGCATAGTAACTACCATTAGAGCATCTCGTGGTCAGGATATTGACGCTGCTTGTGGTTTATTGAGTACAAAAGCTATGCAAAATAAAGCTAAATAGCTTTAATAATAGTATCGCTAATTTTTAATCCTTTTTCATTTCTGTATTTTATAATACTTTAGCTATTATTATTATATAAATAATCTATTGTGTTTCAGTCTTTTGTACATTCAATTGTAATATCTGTATTATTAGTTTTATAAACTATTATTAATATCTTTGCTAGCTTATTAAAAAGCATACCAATTATTGCTATTTTTATCCAAATTATAAAACTATGAATAAAATAAAAAAGCCGAGCTTCTTATTAGCGCTTCTACCAATATTGGTTCTTATCGTATTTCTTGCCCTTAATATAAATATTTGGGGCGACGAGAGTCTTGGAGGCCCAAATCAACTTGCACTAATAATTGGAACAGCTGTGGCGGGTAGCGTTGCTGCATATTTAGGTATTTCATTCGAAAAAATGGAAAAATCCATTGTGAAAAATATTGGTGATGCGATGCCATCAATACTCATCTTATTATTGATAGGTGCACTTTCGGGCACATGGATGATTAGTGGCGTAGTGCCCATGCTAATAGTTTATGGTCTAGATTTATTAAATCCCAATATATTCCTATTTGCTACTGTACTCATTAGTTCCATAGTTTCAATATCCATTGGTAGTTCGTGGTCTACAATAGCCACTATTGGTGTTGCACTATTAGGTATTGGAACAGCTTTAGGTTTCTCCCCAGCAATGGTTTCTGGAGCAATAATTTCTGGAGCATATTTTGGAGATAAATTATCACCCCTTTCGGATACTACAAACCTTGCCCCTGCAATGGCTGGTACCGATTTATTTACACATATAAAATATATGCTTTATACTACTGTACCAACTCTTATTATAACACTTATAGTATTTTTAGTATTAGGATTTAAACATGATGCGGCCTCTGAGCCAAGCGGAATTGAGGCCCTTAAAGCGGCAATTGAATCAAGATTTGTTATCACCCCATGGTTACTATTAGTACCTGCTATTCTTATATTTGTAATTGTAAAAAAAGTATCGCCATTGGTAGCATTATTTATAGGTACATTGGCTGCAACTGTTGCTGCAGTAGTATTACAAAGTGAAGTTATATCCGATACTTACCAACAAATAATGAGTGGTGGATTAGTTGAGAATCAAGTTCCCTATTATGTAAAAGCTTATGTTGTAACAGCCACATCGTGGTTTGGTAGTAGTTCAATCCTTACCGATAATGAGAGTGTAAATAATCTATTATCAACAGGCGGAATGGCTGGCATGTTAGATACAATATGGTTAATCATTATTGCAATGGCTTTTAGTGGCGTTATGGAATCTGCAGGTCTGCTAGTACGAATTGCAAGCTCCATTATCAAAAAGGCAAAATCCACAGGATCTCTTGTTGCATCAACTGTAGCCACAAGTATATTTATGAATATCACTGCTTCAGAGCAATACATTTCGGTGGTAGTTCCTGGCAGAATGTATGCCGATGTATATAAGCAGCGTAAACTTAAGCCTGAGGTTCTTAGCCGATCGCTGGAAGATGGAGGCACAGTAACCTCAGTTCTTGTTCCTTGGAACACATGTGGTGCTGTTAATTCTACTGTATTAGGAGTTTCTACAATGGCATATTTGCCTTATGCTATTTTTAATTTAGTAAGTCCTTTAATGTCTGTTCTGGTAGCATACCTCGATTTCAAAATCCGTAGATATACCGATGAGGAATATGACGAACTTATGAGAATTGAAGCTTCACAAAGCGATGGTGGAATCTAGTATAAAGTTTAATAAATGTATATAAAATTCATATTTCTTATAATAACTGTATTTACTTTTTCGACAGTAAATGCAAATATTAGCACCTCACCCAATGAAACTAAAAAGCAGAAAAGCAATATTAGTTTTAGGGAATATATTTGGGGTATTACGCATCCATTTATTGCCTTGAAAGTAAAACGCATCAGCCATAAAGCTTTACATATAACCGATAGCTTGGAAAATGCTAAAATACTAAGCGACAAATCTGGTGGCCAACTCGATGCATTTAAGCATTCGTATTGGATGGCCTCTTTAACGCAAGAAATAAAAGCTCGCAAAGCACGAAGGATTGGTCTAATTCACGAAAAAGTAAATTACAAAAGTTATAAAAGAGGGAAATCAAATCAAGACTCCACAGCCTCAGCAATGGATATTCTAAATAATGAAGTTGGAATATCCATTGGTAGCATTTATAAAACGGTATCTAAAAATGAGCTTATATCAATTACTATTGATGCAATAGAAAATGGCAAAATGTATATCCTCAAAAAAGATGAGAATGGCAATTACCTTGATTGTGATGATAAAATAATAAACCTAAGCAAAGAGTCTGGCTGGAATAAACGAAAATGCTTGATTGGGTC
>JAOZPM010000206.1:0-3338 GCA_029932765.1 Bacteroidales bacterium
TAACTATGCCCTTTTACAACCATTATCATTATTTTCAGATTTAGTTTAAAAAACATATAAATCTGCTTTATTAAACATCTGCGCCAGAATAAAGTCATTTTACTTGGGCGCGTGGCATATGCATATTCAGCATATGGTTTATTCTGTAATCTCTCTTGTATATTTGCCATTATTTCTTGTTTTTTAGTTTTTATAAAAGTGTTTTACTCAGGAATTATTGACCAGCCAAACTTAGCTTTAGCTTTATATATAAACATATAATGCATAAATAGTTTCATCCAGTGACCTGCTAAGCCAATTACTCCCACGGTAGCATTTATATCGCGACCATACTTAGGATATTTTTCCCAATCAGGTACAATAGGCGAAACAGTCATTGTTGCCGCCTGCCCCTTTGTGAAACCATAACCAGCACTAACAATACAAGCAGCTGCTTGCTTAGTCATCGATGCTTTATGAGGGTGATCTTTCTTTCCAGTTTTAATTCTATAAGAAATATTTTGTGCAACAACTTTTCCAATTACACCCGATGGCATTCCAGTACGTGGAGGCGTTGGTGTTATTGGTGTTCCGTTTGCACTTTTCATTGGTTTCGACATAGTATGCGGAGGTGCAAAAGCAATGCCCGAAGCATACATAAAGTCATATTCTGGACTCTGATATATCTCTGGCCAATCACTAGCCTTCCACTCTTCGTATGGCTTTGGCGTATAGTCTGCATCTACTCTCATCATTCCGTTTGGAACAAATATTTTATCAGTTATATCATTATTAGCCTTATCAAATGCTTTCATTTTTGAACCTGTAAAGCCAGGAATAAGCATTGCAAAATCAAACTCTTGCTCATGATATGTGCCATCTAATAATTCATAAAAGGCTTTTCCTTCTTCAACCTTCTGTACTCCAGCACGTTTTATCCAGCGTATTCCATACTCTGCAAGTACCGACTCTGTAAATACTTTTGTTGGTGTGATATAGCCTCCTCTTTTAATATAAGCGCCGCCCATACCAAAATCTCCAAGCTCGTATTCGTTGGTTATCCATATTATATCTGCCAAATGAGACAGATTTCTTTTATCTACTTCAAAAGCAATATTTAACGCATACTCAAAGGCTGCTCCTTGACAAGTTGCCATTGGGTGCCCTGTGCCAATTAGGAAAGTTTGGTGTTCGCCATTTTCCATCTTTTTAAGCGATGCTTCTAAGTTTTTCCACGAGTGAGCAGCATGATCGTATGTACATACCGAGTTTGTGAATAAATCTGGGCCTAAGCCAGGAGTGCCAGCAAAATTCAATGCAGGACCGGTTCCGTTTACTAAATAGTCAAATTCTACAACCTCTTCTTCACCTTGTTTGGCTTCTTCTACATAGCTAATCTTTACAAATGGCTTGTCAGTTTCTGCACCGCCTTCTGGGTGAATGGATTTAGCCAAAGCTTGTTTGTAGATAATCCCTTGCTTTTTATATACTGGCGCAAGTTTAAATTTTACCTCATTGGGCTCCATTAATCCTACTCCAACCCATATATTGGAAGGTACCCATTGATAATTACTGTTAGGGCTTACAACGATAACATCGTGCTTTTTCCCTAAAATCTTTTTAAGATAAAGTGCTGCTGTGTGACCAGATATTCCAGCACCTAAGACTAATACTTTTGACATAGTTAGGAACGTTAATTTATATAATTATTGAATGTTTGTTTATATTTCACAAATATAGGCAATTTAAGTAGTCAAATGCTTGTTTATGTAGTTTTTATATATTATAATTAATGTTAATTTATAATAAATCGCCGTTATATAAGGCTTATTAGTGCATTTTTTTATTTTTTGTAATGTATATCGTATTATTTTTGCAAACTAGTAACAAACCTAAAAAATGATTAATAGACTTCAATTTTTTCATTCTTATCTTAAAAGCAAAGGAATATATTCTTTAGCAGGGAAAAGCATATTGCGATTGATCCTTATTGTTATTATTTTAGGGACTTTTTTATACTTAGCTCAAACATATATTACCGATTTTAATGATCATCTAAAAGCTTTCTTATTAAAGTGGGATTGGAAATTTGTTATCAGCCTATTCTTTGTTTCGGAAACATTATTGGGATTAATACCTCCAGATTTTTTTATTGTATGGGCAAATGCGAGTACTCATCCAATGATACTTACGGCTATATTAGCAATACTATCGTATCTTGGGGGATTAACAGCTTATTATATTGGCTATAGAATATCAAAAATTCCTATGTTTCATAGGTGGCTAATAAAACGTTTCTCTTCTCATTTTGCTACATTCCAAAAGTATGGAGGCATATTAATTGTGTTTTCTGCTTTATTCCCACTACCTTTTTCTACAATAACTATGGTTACAGGAATGTTGCATTTTCCATTTAATAAAGTTATGATACTTGGTAGTGCTCGTATACTGCGATTTTTTGGCTATGGCTATATTTTATCTCATATTTTTTAAGATAATATTTAGTATATTTGCGTTATTAATCTAAAAACGCAGAACGATGATAAAAATTAAATTCCTATTTTCAGTATTAATGATTTCATTGTTAATGATTTCATGTAATAATTCAACAGAACCCATTAAAAAAGAAGCGGATAACGGCTTTGATACTAAAGCCGCTTATGAGCAGGCGAGTAAATTTTTTGCTGCATTGCCTAGCACTGCTCCCAATGCAGATAATGAACTTACAGCAGATAAAATCCTTTTGGGAAAGATTCTTTATTTTGATAATAGACTATCAAAAGACGAAACTCAGAGTTGTAATACTTGCCACGATATTAACACCTATGGTGTAGATAATGAGCCTACTTCTAAAGGTGATAATGGTGGTTTGGGAAGTCGTAATTCTCCAACTACATTTAATGCAGCATTACATATTTCTCAGTTTTGGGATGGTAGAAATGCTGATGTTGAAGAGCAAGCGGGTGGACCTATTCTAAATCCAGTAGAAATGGCTATTCCCAATGAAAAGTTTATTCTTAACAGACTTAAGAAAATTGATGAGTATAAGGACTTATTTGCAGCAGCATACCCTGGCGAGAGTGCTCCATTTACATATAAAAATTTAACATACGCAATTGGTGCTTATGAACGCACATTGCTTACTCCTTCTGCTTTTGATGAATATATTGTTGGCGATTTAACAGCATTAAGTATTGATGCTCAAAAAGGTATGAAAGAATTTATTGATGTAGGATGTACTCAATGTCATGCAGGAGCTATTATGGGTGGAAATATGTTGATGAAATTTGGTCTTTTTGCTAATTATTGGGAGCATACACAAAGTGCTATAATAGATAGTGGTAAGTATGTTGTTACTG
>JAOZPM010000207.1:0-3337 GCA_029932765.1 Bacteroidales bacterium
TACTTCAATGGTATTTGAATTATTCTTTTCGGTATAAATGAAACTACACTTTAAACTCTTAGTAGCATTAGCTTTCTCAATTATTTTACTAATAATACTATCTGGTTTATTTAGCTTTTCGTAATTGATAATTAATTCTTGAGCATTTGAATTATATGTAAATAATAAAAAAATAACTATTAGTCTATTCATAATTTCTGATTCTATATTTTGTTTTGCTAAGGTATGAAATATAATGCATGTTTTATGTTGTTATTACTGAAACATAAACAGTATCTAAATAATTATTATATTATATTTGTAATGAATTTTTAAAACCAAATTGTGAATAGATTTTTAATACTCATATTTATATTAATTGCCAACTTAAGTATTGCACAGCAGAAACGGTCATATACAACTACCCGTATTTCGCAAGAGCCAAATATTGATGGTGTTATTGAAGAATCAGCTTGGGGAAGCGATAATTGGGAAGGTGATTTTACACAGCGTGAGCCACATGATGGTGCAGCTCCAAGTCAGCCAACATTTTTTAAAGTATTATACTCCAACGACTTTATTTATGTAGCAATAAAAGCTATTGATAATAGTGCCGATAGTATAGATAGTAGGCTAGTGCGTAGTGATAATATTGATGGTGATGTTGTTGCTGTTCATTTCGATAGTTATTATGATAAACGTACTTCATTTAGTTTTTTCCTTAGTGCTGCTGGAGTTAAAACCGATATTCTTTTTAGTAATAATGGTAATAATGAAGATGAGAATTGGAATCCAATATGGTATGCAAAAACTAGCATAGATTCCAATGGATGGTATGCAGAAATGAAAATCCCACTTAGTCAGTTACGTTTTTCTAAAACAGAAAACAAAGTTTGGGGTTTTGAGGTATTGCGCCATTTATATCGTCTTGATGAAACATCGCTATGGCAACCTATATCTCGAAAGGAATCGGGATGGGTTTATAATTTTGGTGAACTTAGAGGAATTGCAGATTTAAAGCCCAAAAGAATTATAGAAATTGCACCCTATGCTACCGCAGGTATTGAGACGTATAAGGCAGAAGATGGCCCTTATAACGATGGTGTTGATTTTTTATATGGATTAGGTGTTGATGGTAAAATAGGTATTACCAACGATTTTGTATTAGATTTTACTATAAATCCTGATTTTGGACAAGTAGAAGCAGACCCTTCTGAAGTAAATCTCAGTGCTTTTGAGACATATCAACGTGAGCAGCGACCTTTCTTTATTGCGGGAAAAAATATCACTGATTTTAATATTAGTGGTGGAGAAGGTGGCGAAAGTGCTCGTGATAATCTTTTTTACTCACGGCGTATTGGACGCTCGCCACAGTATTATCCATCGGCTGATTATGTAGATTTTCCAAGAAATACTAAAATAATTGCTGCTTTGAAACTTAGTGGTAAAACAAAGAATGGACTCTCGGTTGGTATAATAGAAAGTGTTACCAGAGAAGAAGTTGCAGCAACAACAACTAATGATAAGGAAGAGTTTATGGCAGTAGAACCTCTAACGAATTATTTTGTGGCTCGTGTTCAGAAAGATATAAACCAAGGAAATACTGTTGTAGGGGGTGTTATTACCTCTGTAAATAGAAAAATTGAAGATGAAACCTTGAATTTCTTGCCAAAAAGTGCTGTTTCTGCTGGTTTGGATTTTGAGCAATATTGGAAAAATAGAACATATTTTTTAAGAGTTTCAGCAGTAGGGAGTTTTATTTCTGGTGATACTTCTGCAATGTTGGATAGACAATATGCTTCACAAAGATATTATCAACGTCCTGATGCTAATTATGTTAGTATTGATTCTGCTTCTACTAATATGTCTGGTTATGGTGGTGATATAGCTATAGGAAAACAAACAGAGAGTGGTTGGAGTTATAATCTACGTTTTTCAACCCGATCGCCAGGATTATCAATTAATGATATTGGATTTATTAAACAAGCAGATAGAATAATGAGCGTTGGAACTATAGGGTATAACTTTACAGAGCCAACACGCTTATATAGAAATATTTCTACAGGGATATCTGTATGGAATGGTTGGGATTATGGAGGGAAGACGATATTTTCAGGTTTTTTTCTTTGGCATCGTACAAGGTTTAGCAATTATTATTCTTTATCGCTAAATTCTATGACAGAAGTTAATCGCCACGATAATTATCACCTACGTGGTGGTCCAGCATTTTATTTGCCAGGCACAAGCTCTTTTCGTGCTAATTTGGAATCAAATACTACAAAGAGATTCTATTTGGATGTTGGAACTAGTCAGAATTGGGGCTATAATGGTAGCAGTCGAAGAAAAGCTGTAGATATGGGCTTTACATATCGCCCTACCGATGCTTTAGAGTTGGCTTTTCATCCAAATTTCTCGTATTCGAGAAATGAGTTGCAATATGTGGATCAATTTTATGCAAATGGAAATACAGATTATGTACTAGCTAATATTGAGCAAAAGACACTATTTCTAAGATTTATGGTTGATTATAGTATCAGTCCTAGCCTTACAATACAGTATTATGGTGCTCCTTTTATTAGCTCGGGTAACTATTCAGATTTTAAAAGTGTAGATAATCCCAATGCGGCAAATTATAACGATAGATTCCATTCTTTTACTGATAAAGAGATCTTTTATGATGAATCTACAGAAGTATATACTGTTGATGCCAATGGTGATGGTACTGTGGATTATGGCTTTGGTAATCCAAATTTTAATTTTAAAGAATTTCAGTCGAACTTAGTTCTAAGATGGGAATTTACTCCGGGTTCAATGCTTTTCTTTGTTTGGTCGCAAAACAGAATGCATGGTGATGGATTTGGGACTTTTACTTTTAGCGACAATATGGAAAGACTTTTCACTACATACCCGCACGATATAATAATGGTAAAACTGTCGTATAGATTCTTTTAAAGAGCTTAATACTAATACAATAAGCTATTGGGTATTACTCCTCTTCTTCATGCCATTTTAAACGGCTACATTTATTCTTACTTTTCATAAAAACAGGAATAATAATCTCCGGAACTGGGTCATAACCTTCCGTTCCCCATGGGTGGCAACGTGAAATCCTATTGGCAGAAATAGCTCCACCTTTTATTAAGCCATGCTTTTTTAGCGCATCTAAGCTATATGCTGAGCATGTTGGTATATGACGACAAGAAGCAGGCGTTAATGGCGATATTACATAGCGGTAAAAGTGAATAGGTAAACTAGCCACTTCTATTATTATCTTCTTACCAATTGATTTTTCCATTTCTTTGCTTTAAGGGCGAAAGGTGAAGAGTGAAAGGTGATTCTTAATTCCTAATTTTTCATT
>JAOZPM010000090.1:0-12513 GCA_029932765.1 Bacteroidales bacterium
CTTGATAGATGGGGCGAATTAGTTTTCGAGACTACAGACATTGACAGAGCTTGGGATGGTAATTTTAACGGAAAAAAACTTAGTGCAGGGGTTTATGTATATCACCTAACACTTACTTGCTATAACCATCATACGTTTTCAAAAAAAGGTAATATAACTCTAATAAGATAATATTAATTGAATAATAAGAAAAACATACTAAAAATTCTCATAAGATTTATTAATCCAATAAATCCTAAGTATGTACTATTATTAAGCCTTATTGCGATATCAAATAAAGCAATATCACAGGATATACATTTTTCACAATTCCTAAACTCACCTTTAAACCTTAATCCAGCATTAACGGCCTACTCACAGGCAGATTTTCGATTAATACTTAATAATAGAAACCAATGGGCATCAGTTACTGTACCGTACAGAACTATATCGGGAAGTTTTGATTTTAAGATATTAAACAGAAAGAAAAATCGTGATTATTTTGGAATAGGAATAGTTTTCAATAAAGATGAGGCAGGAGATTCTCATTATGGAACTATGCAAATGGGATTGTCCGGCTCATGGATAAAATCGCTTAGCAGAAATAATCATCATACTATGTCTATTGGTGGGCAAGTATCATATTTTCAGCGCTCGATAGACTATTCACAATTATATTTCCCAGAACAATGGAATGGTAGCATGTCTAATATTGGTCAGAATAATACCGAGATACTAATTGTAGATCAATTTAGTTTTATTGATTTTAGCGTTGGAGCCCATTACCTTTATACACCATCAAGAAATTTTATGCTTAATAGCGGAATATCCGTTTGGCATCTTACGCAGCCTAATCAGAATTTAATAGATAGCAAGGAAGCTACATTATATATTAAAACACAGTTTTATATAGAAACAGATATTAAGACCAATACTCCTCTTGATATTCTACCGGCAGCTTTCTTTTCTATACAAGGGCCATACAAAGAGCTTGTAGTTGGTGCTAAGCTAAATTATAAATTCAATAAAACAAGAAATAATTATATGGCTCTAAGCACAGGTTTATATGGCAGAAACATTGATGCTCTAATAGTTTATGCTGGAATTGACTATAAAAGTGCCAAATTAGCAATTACCTATGATATTAATATGTCGCCCCTAAAAACCGCAAGTCAGTACCGTGGCGGAATGGAGATAAGCTTAAAATGGCTAATCTTTAAAAACAAAAAGGCTCCTAAAAGACAAACTATACCCTGCCCCATTTTTTAATGAGAAAATCATCATATATATGGCTTATAGTTTGCTTTTTATTAATTGGCGGCACTTCCATTGCCCAAAATAATAAGAAACAAATTTCTATTGCCAAGCAATATGTTCTTGAAAAGCAATATTCAGATGCAAATATTATATACCTAAAGATACTGAAAGCTGATTCTACAAATAATGAAATAAGGTATCTTTATGCTAGAAGTTTATACTTACAGCATAGCAATACTAAAGCATACGAGCAGTTTAAGTTATTGGAAAGAATTGATAGTATTAACTTTGATTACTATTTCTTTTTTGCACAAACTGCCATGCATTTAGAAAAATATAAAGAGGCAATTTCTGCTTATTCACATTATATAAAAATCGGACAAAACCATGAATACAGACGTATTGCTGAGCAACAGCTTGAATCTTCAAAACTAGCTTTAAGCTCCATTGATGATTATAGAGAGATAAATATAATACATTTACCACCACCTATAAACACTGAATACTCTGAATTTAATGCGGTAGAGTTATCAAGTAATAAACTTATCTTCTCACGATACTACCCTCAATTTACTGATAGTATAGAGAATGTTTTTTCGCAGAATTATTTATCAGACATTTTTCTAGCAAAACAAACAATAAGTGGTTGGCAAAATCCCAAATTATACAATAAACGGCTGTCCAGCAATAGATTATTTACTGCAAATATTTGTTTCACAGCAAATAAGAGAGAGGCTTATTTTACAAAATGCGTGGATAATGGAGGACTAATTGGAGAATGTAAAATTTACCATTCAAAATACATCAATGGAAAATGGTCAAAAGCAAAAAAACTTGATAAAGTAAATGTTGATAATTATACAAGTACACAACCAAGCATAGTTCAGTTTGACGATTATAGCATTTTATACTTTAGTTCAAATATCCCCAATGGTTTTGGAGGTAGTGATATTTGGTATTCTATTATAAGAAATGGGAAACTTGGGGAAATACAAAATGCCGGAAGCATTATTAATAGCAAAGGAAACGAAGTAAGCCCTTTTTACGATAAGGAGATAAGTACATTATTTTTTAGCTCTGATGGTCATAAAGGCTTTGGTGGATTTGACATTTTCAAGACTGCTGGCTCACTATCAAGTTTTAAGCAAATACGAAATATGGGTTTAGGAATAAACTCTCCTGCCGATGATTTATACTATATAAAAGGTATTGATGATGATGTAGCATATTTTAGCTCCAACAGAATTGGATCATACTACCATGGCGAGATGGAAGATTGCTGCACTGATATCTACAAAGCTATTCTAAAACCTAATAATGAGGATATTGAAGAAATTATTATTAATGATAGCATAGAGATTGACACCAATGTAATTGCAATTAAAAAACTTCTTCCTTTGAGTTTGTATTTTGAGAATGATATGCCCGACAGGAAAAGTGTTAGCACTAGTACCACCGCTAATTATAAAGACCTACTTAAAGACTATATAGCTACAAAAGATATTTATAAAAAAGAATATGCCAAAGGACTAAATAAAGCTAATGCTATAAAAGCAGAGGAACAAATTGAAGATTTCTTTAGTGAGAAGGTAGAACATGGTTTTTCTGATTTGAATAAATTTGTTGAACTTCTTAAAAACGAACTCACAAACAAGAAGAATGTAAGAATTAAGATTAGAGGTTATGCAAGCCCTTTGAATAGTTCTACGTATAATCTAGCACTTTCGAAAAGAAGGATTCATAGTTTGAAAAACTTTATTAGAGAATATAATAATGGTTATTTTGTAAAGTATTTAGATAATAACACTGACAGTATCAATAATTTAGTAATATACGAAGACCCACTAGGTGATAGTCAATCAACAGGCTTAGTGAGTAATAACCCCAACGACAAAAGAAACTCTGTATATAGCCGTGAGGCAGCATTACAACGAAAAATACAAATTGTAATGTATAGCAGCAACGACATTCTACCAATTAACGAAAGCTCTTATCCTATTCTATCGTGGCAAAAGAAGGAAATAAATATTGGTGAGCTAACAATGGAAGAAAATAAAACAGCAATTATCTATTTTAAAAATACGGGAGAATCCGAATTAAAAATAAAGAAAATTTCTTCTAATTGTAATTTCATTAAAACACAAAGCCCACAAACTACTTTACAGCCAAACGAGAAAGGAAAGATATTTATATTAATAGAAGGTAAAAACCTTAAAGTAAATAACTATAGCTGTGAAATTAGCATTAATAGCAATAGTATAAAAGGGGTAAATAAAATCAAAGTCGTATTCAATATTTCAGAATAAAAAGAATAGACTATTGAAGATAAATTAAAATCTACATTAGATAAAAAGAAAAGCTATGATAGCAAGCACACCAAAACCACCATATTATGCGGTTATATTCACATCAACAAGAACCGAAGGAGATAATGGCTATTCTAAAGCAGCAGATAGAATGATAGAGTTGGCAAAGCAGCAAGAAGGTTTTCTTGGTGCTGAGAGCGCAAGAAATGAAATTGGAATAACAGTTTCATATTGGCGAGATTTGGTATCCATTAAGGAATGGAAAGAAAATGCAGAACATACAGTAGTGCGAGAAAATGGTCGGAATGAATGGTATAGAACTTTTAAAACACGAATAGCAAAAGTAGAGCGAGATTATGAGTTTGAAAGGCAATAACAACACCCTATGAAACTCATAAAATCAAGGGTTTTATAACAACTAAAATATTGTATATTTGCATCCATACGCACTAAAACACAAACATAATTATGAAAGCTATTAACATTATCATCTTACTTTTTTTTATAAGTATTGCCACAACTGCACAACTAAGCCTACAATGGGATGTAGCAATTGGTGGCATGGGTGAAGAAACTGCCATGAGTGCAATAGAAACTCCTGACAATGGGTTTATTATAGTAGGCTCAACAAACTCTGAAGGCAGTGGCAAACTCGATGGGTATATTGTAAAAGTAGATGCCAATGGCGACGAAGAATGGAGTCAGACTTATGGTGGAAAAAAGGATGATCAGTTTAACGCAATTATAGAATATAATGGCAAATATGCTATTACAGGATATAGCGAATCAAAAGGAAGCGGTAAAAAAGATTATTGGTTTATGATGATTGATAGTGAAGGAAATAAGCTTTGGGAACATTTTTATGGTGGCAAAAGTGATGACGAAGCTTTTGATCTAATAAAAACTTTTGATAATAAGATTGTAATGGCTGGCTATACAAAATCAAAAGGTCCTAAAAAACATAATTTTTATATTGTAAAAATAAATACTCTAGGAGTAGGAAAAGAGCAAGGAAAGAGAATATGGGATCGTACTACTGGTAGTGCAGGAACTGATATAGCAGTAAGAATAAAGCAAAGTCCTCAAGATTCTTTTATATACGTACTTGGGCACACAACAAGCTATGGTGCTGGCGGTATGGATATATATTTTGTAAAAGCAAATAAAGAAAGAGGCTCTTCAAAAGAAAAGAAATACTATGGTAAAGATAATTTTGAGCATGGAAATGATTTCTGCATTTTGCCTGATGGCAAATTTCTTATAGTTGGTAGCACCATGAGCGATTCTAAGGGTTTCTTTGATGGTTATATGATACAAATTGAAGATGAGTATTATAAAGCTTGGGATAAACAATATGGCGGGTTAAAAGATGAAGAATTTATGAGCATATGCCCTACTGAGAATGGTTACGTATTAGGTGGTTTTACTGCTAGCCAAGGCGAAGGTAAATATGATGCATGGATAATGGAAATTGATAAAAAAGGAAATAAAGTTTATGAGAACACTTTTGGAGAAGAGGAAGACGACAAAATCAATAAAATGATACAATGTAAAGATGGTTCATATTTATTGATAGGATATACCGAATCTAAAGGCGATGGAAATCAATCTATGTGGTTAGTAAAAACAAATTAGTAAACAAGCTTATTGAAATACTTATTTAAAACCACATCACATTCAATACTATTGAAATGATGTGGTTTTTTTATTATTAGAAATCATGATAAAGAATTATATTCTATTATTAATTTTAGTGGTATTATTTGTTAATATAAATGCCCAAGAAAGATTTAATAAACAAAATTTTTCGGAACTTTATAATATTAACGGTGTGAATTTGCATCCAAAATTTAGCGTTTATCATAATAGCGACACTACTTCTACCCTTTTTTATCAGATTGATAATAGCGAATTACTTTATAAAAAAGATAAATATAATATAGACTTTGCCAAGGCAAGCATACATTACGAAATATATTATAATTATAAGGCAAAACTATTGGTTGATAGTGGCACATTTGTATATACCGATACCGATAATTTTGGACTTAATAATAGCTCTTTCGGTTATTTTCATTTGCCAATAATAAATGATTATAATTACCTACTTTATATTGAGTTTAAGGATATTAATAAAAACTATTTTGTAAGAAAGCTAATAGATATTGACAAAACAGATATCAACAGTCGACAAAATTATTATACAAAGGATAATGACCAGCTACCTGTTCTAGTTAATTATTTAAATAAAGACGATAATTTTACAATAGTTTCGGAAAGAAATATTAATACTAATATAAAGGTAAGAATATTCAAACCAAATATTAGAATTCCGAAGCCACCAATGGTTAACAATACAAATAAAATAGAGGGACTTATAGCTGACACTTTATATAATTTGCCAATGCTTAATGGTGAAAGCAACCCTTTGCAACTTAGCGATCAAGGTTTTTATCATTTTTATAATAATGATAAAGAAACTGCAGGTTATACATTATACAGATTTACCAATGACTATCCTTATATTACTACTCCTATGCAAATGATAATGCCACTAAGGTATATTTCAAGCAGCAAAGAGTTTAAGACGCTTTATAATTCAAAAAATAAAAAGAAGGCTGTAGAGGATTTCTGGACAAACATCTCTGGAGATCAAAAAAGAGCTAAGAATATGATAAAGCTCTATTATAATCGTGTTCAGAATTCTAATATTAATTTTGCTGCCGACCGTGAAGGCTGGATGACGGATAGAGGAATGATATTCATTATATACGGTCCTGCAGACGTTGTTTATAGAAATGGCAATATGGAAACTTGGAAATATGGCAATTATAAGAATGACAATGCTTTAGTTTTTAATTTTTATAAGGTTGATAACCCATTTACTGATAATTTATACATAATGCAACGCAGCGAAGAGTATAAACCATCTTGGAATAAAGCCATTGAGGTTTGGCGAAGATAGAATACTATGTGCAAAATAGTTATTGAATTATAGGTTTCTTAATATAAATCATTCATTAATTACATATCAATTGATATTAATCATATGAAATAGTATGTTAAATAATGAGAATATTTTAAGAAATATTGGCAATAGATAGAAAAAATCATTATCTTTGCCTTCTATTATTTAAAAACTGATAATAGTAATTCATATTAATATATCCATTAAGATTATACAAACAAATAAGATAGCTTAATTCTAGCTTATCTATTTCCATAAAATATATCAAACAAAAATTATACAATTTAATGTACGAATTAGAAACACTCAAAGTAACAAAGCTTCCTGAGCTTCGTGAAATTGCTGCTGAATTAGAAGTAAAGCGTATTACAAATGTGCGCAAAGAAGAGCTAATACTAGCCATACTTGATCAGCAAGCTGCAAATCCCAGTGCGGCAACTGTAGAAGCAGAAGAAAAAGAAACTATTCAAAAAAGAAGACGAAGAAGAGTTGCTCCGGCACCACAGTTTTCTTCTGAAGATAGTAAGAACAAAGACTTATTTTCTAAGTTAAAAGAAAAAACAACAAGCACTCCTTCTACTTCAAGCGATAAGCCAAAAGAAGAAAGAAAACCTCTAAGGGAAAATAAAGCTACACAACAAAGTAGCATTATTAAAAAAGAGAATAAAACAGAGGATGTTGAAAAACCTAGCCGCCCAATAAGTAAAGATACTGATACGACTAGTGAAAGAAAAGAGCATTCTCCGGCAGTAAATCCTCAAGAGAAGAAATACACCCCACGTCCTCGTCCTGAAAATAGAGACAACAGTCGTACCGATAGAGCTAAACCAGCCCCACGTAACGACAGAAGTTCTCGTCCAGAACGTCCAGAACGTAGTGATCGACCAAATCCAAGACCTGAAAAATCAAATAATATTCAAGAGAAAAAACCTAATCCCAAAATGGCTACTTACCTTAGTGAATACGAAGGTGTAAGCTCTAGTCATGGTGTATTAGAAATGATGCCTGATGGTTATGGATTTTTAAGATCTTCAGATTATAATTACTTAAATTCTCCAGATGATATTTATGTATCACAATCACAGATCAAACTTTTTGGTCTTAAAACTGGTGACACAGTAAAAGGTACTATTCGTCCTCCAAAAGAAGATGAAAAATATTTTCCACTGATTAAGGTTGACAAGATTAATGGTAAAAATCCTGAAGATGTTCGCGATAGAATTCCTTTTGATTTCTTAACTCCACTTTTCCCAGAAGAAAAATTTAACCTTACAGGGCATAAAGATGAAAGTATATCTACTCGATTAATAGACATCTTTGCTCCTATTGGAAAAGGTCAACGTGGACTTATTGTAGCGCAACCTAAGACCGGTAAAACTGTTTTACTTAAGGAGATTGCAAATGCTATTGCAGCAAATCACCCTGAAGCATTCCTTATTATATTGCTTATTGATGAACGTCCTGAGGAAGTTACTGATATGCAGCGTAGTGTAAATGCAGAAGTTATCGCTTCTACCTTTGACCAACCTGCTGAAAAGCACGTAAAAATTGCAAACCTAGTTTTGGAAAAAGCTAAACGCATGACAGAGAGTGGACATGATGTGGTAATACTGCTTGACTCCATAACTCGTCTGGCTCGTGCCTATAATACAGTATCTCCTTCATCAGGAAAAGTTCTTTCTGGTGGTGTGGAAGCTACTGCACTTCAAAAGCCTAAAAGATTCTTTGGTGCTGCACGTCAGATTGAGCATGGTGGCTCACTTACAATTATTGCTACTGCTCTTACCGAAACTGGTTCTAAAATGGATGAGGTTATCTTTGAAGAATTTAAAGGTACTGGTAATATGGAATTACAATTGGATCGTAAATTATCTAATAAGAGAATATACCCTGCTATTGATATCGTGAATTCATCAACACGTCGTGATGATTTACTTCTTAGCAAAGAAAATATTCAGCGTTTATGGATTCTTAGAAATCACCTTGCTGATATGACTCCTGTTGAATCAATGGAGTTCTTAAGAGATAAGATAAAATATACAAAAGATAATGAAGAATTTCTTAACACAATGAATGGTTAAGATACTATAAAACTATATTATATATACGCGAAAGCCATTAAGTTATTTTTCTTAATGGCTTTTTTTATTGCATAATTATTTAACCCAATATTAATCTATAAAATCTAGATTCGTACTAAAATTTATTTCTTCAATTCTACAAATTGCAAGTATTCCTGGTGACGTACCAGTAATAAAACAATGATCATAATCTGATAACTCATCAACTTTTATACATTTATAGATTAACTGCAGCTTTTTGGCATTTAATAGTTCAATAACTTTCTGCCTTGTAACACCTGGCAATATTTTATCTTTTGAAGCTGTATAAAAAATATTTTCTTTTATAAAAAACACATTAGATCTACTACCTTCAGTAATTTCATCTTTATTATTTACTAATAGTGTTTCATAAATTTCATTGTCATCAATTAATTTATTAGCACTGCCTCTCACATCCCAATTAGCCACTTTTGCATTAGGTTCTGACCTTTCTGCATATTGCAGCTTTAAGCTCACTCCTTCTTTGTATTGCTTGCCTGTTGGATATCTATGAGGTATAAAAAATAAATATATTGATTGCAAACTACTTTTAAAATCAACAACTATTTTTAGATTTCCCAAAGTTAGTTTATTTGCTATCGCTAGTTTGATTGCATTATTCTCTATTTTACTAATATCTATTTTTTGTTTCCCTATTAGCCTTAATGAATTCTGTAATCGCTGCAAATGCTCCTTAAAATAAAGGTATTCGCCTTTATCATATTTTAAAACCTCGTAAACTAATCCAGATGAGCGTACTATTTCTTTAGGAAATCCATCAATGGGCATTAACTTACCATTAAGAGAATAGTATTCTATATCGTTTATGTATTTCATTTAATTGGTATAATAATTTAAACTAGAAATCGTAGGCCTCCAGCAGCTCATCTGTTATTTCCAAATTATGATATACTTCTTGCACATCATCATCATCTTCGAGCACATCTATTAGTTTGATTACCAATTTTGCATCATCCACACTAAGTTGCTCAGTATTCAAAGGAATACGCTGTAATTTTGCACTTTCTACATCTATATTTAGTTCATCAAGTTTCTTATTCATTAAACCAAAATCCTCCATTGCGGTTGTAATACTAATAATATCTTCATCCAGAATTATTTCCTCAGCACCAGCATCTATAATTTCTAGTTCTAGCTCTTCGATATCCAAATTGCCTTTGGTAAAGCTAAAAACACCTTTTCTATCAAATATAAAGTTCAAACTACCATTCTTACCCAAAGATCCATTATACTTCGTAAAAGCAGCTCTAACACTTGAAACTGTTCTTTGTAGGTTGTCTGTTAAACATTCCACAAAAATACCAATGCCATTTATTGCATATCCTTCATAGTTAACTTCATCAAAATTTGCTGCATCCTTATCATCAGCCTTTTTAATGGCTCTTGCAATATTATCTTTAGGCATATTTACACCTTTAGCATTTGCAATAGCAACACGTAAGCGAGGATTTGCTTCCTCATCACCACCACCTTCTTTAACTGCTACCGATATTTCTTTAATTAATTTAGAAAATATTTTGGAGCGCTTTGCATCAGCCGCACCCTTTTTCCTTTTTATTGTTGACCATTTACTATGTCCTGACATATCTATAATATTGTTATTTAATTCAATACAAATATATAAATAAATTGTTATATACTCATTATTCATAAGTTATAAATTGCATTATTTATTAGTATTGTTATTAATAAAACAGTTGTATCCTGTTGTTTTTTTTCTTATCTTTGACAGGTAAAATAATAAATATACGTTCACATATATAATAACTAAAATATAAATAATATGAGTAACAACACATTAGATAACACTCAGACCAAAGGAGTGTTTGCCTCAGTGCAAGAATTAATGAGCCAAACACTCAATCCTAATTATTTAAATAAAAAAAGTTCCCTCCCCGATAACTCTATTACTACAGGTTTTCATGCAATAGATAAAATTACAAAAGGTTTTAAAGCAGGTGAATTAGTAACTATAGCTGTACGACCAGGTATTGGCAAAACTTCTTTCTTATTATCTATGATTAATAATATTTCTTTATGCGAAAATCATAGTGTAGGTATTTTCTCTACAGAAAGATCTGGCAAACAATTTATGAAGCGACTGATACAAAGTACTTCAGGAATTTCCATTGCTAAAATTAACAAAGAAGAATTAAGTGATATTGAAAGAAATCATGTTAAGTCTATTATTAATAGCATAGGCCATTCAAACATAATAATTGAAGACCAAGTAGGAATAAGTACCGACACAATTGCTGAGAAATCTAAAGAGATGGTAAAGCAAGGCTCAGAAATTATTTTTATTGATTTTCTTGAATTGCTTCATAGCAATAACACTATTGATAGTTGTGAAGATAATGACCTTTGTAATGTTGTAATTGATCTTAAAAAATTAGCTGTAGAAATAAATATTCCTATTGTATTATTCTCTCAGCTTAAGAAACCTACACAGTATAACAATAAGTACAAATACACTCCTGACTATATTAATGATAATACTGACACTCTATTATTTCTTAATAGACCTAGTTTCTATCATATAAATCAGGTTGAACATAAGGCTGACGATACTGCAGAAATTACAATTGCAAAAAATATCAATATTGGAGATATGCAACTTGCGAAACTTCGTATTATTGAGAGTTTGGGACAGTTTAGCGATTTGAATTAAAAATAAATATTAAACTTTATATAGAGAGGCTAATCTTCATTGATTTTTAGCCTCTTTATTTTTTCACTAAAGATTATGGCACTTATTTCAGAAAAAGAGAATACAGTACAACAGCTAGAAGACATAGGTAGAAAAATGATGATTGCTGCCCGAACTGCACCCAAAGGTAAAGGTAAAAACACTTTAGAGATAATTCTTATTACCGATAGCGAAATTGACGAGCTAGCCGCTACTCTTCATAAAATGGGTGATGAAACCAATACCGATTTTTATCATCGTGATGCTAATAATCTTGAGGATAGTGGTGCTGTCCTACTTATTGGAACTGAGATTAAAACCCT
The DNA here is from genome assembly GCA_029932765.1 of Bacteroidales bacterium. Classification (GTDB taxonomy): domain Bacteria; phylum Bacteroidota; class Bacteroidia; order Bacteroidales; family UBA1556; genus UBA6267. The sequence continues at coordinate 11,646 of JAOZPM010000090.1, forward strand.
AGGTCTTAATGAAATATGTCAGTTATGCGGTTTTGAAAACTGTGCCGAAAAAGAGAAATATCCAAATACGCCATGTGTATTTAATACCTCTGATTTGAATATCGCAATTGGCTCAGCAGTTAGTATTGCTGCTAATCATAGAGTGGACAATAGAATAATGTTTAGCCTTGGCAAGGCTGCTCTTAAAAGAAAAATCTTTAAGAAAGATATTAAAATCGCCTTTGGCATTCCCATTAGTGCCACTAGCAAGAATCCTTTTTTTGATAGGTAAAATATTTTATATATTTGTGGGTAGATTTAGAACAAATTAAAGAAAAATAACGAGATGAAAGATTATATAATAATAAACGGACCAAATCTCAACCTTTTGGGAGTTCGTGAACCAGAGATTTATGGAAATGAGAATTTTGAAGATTTTGTAAAGAAACTTAATTCTGAATATGATAAAATAAAGATTGACTATTATCAGAGTAATATTGAAGGTGAGATAATCAATAAACTTCATGAAGTAGGTTTCTCTTATAAAGGTATTATACTTAATGCTGGAGGCTATACTCATACATCGGTAGCAATAGCTGATGCTATTAGCGCCATAGATACCCCTGTAATTGAGGTGCATATCTCGAATATATATGCACGCGAAGAATTTAGAAAGACTAATCTTATCGCTTCTGTTTGCAAAGGTAGCATAAGTGGATTAGGTCTAAAAGGGTATTCTTTGGCAATTTCTAGTTTTGAACAATAAAAATGAAGAATTATTTCTTTCTGCAATTTACAATTATTAATAGACAAGAGCGAAAAAACTCCCACCCGCGAATTTCAAAATAATTTATTTTCTAAAAAAGTAAGTGAATGAATGACCTTGGTT
>JAOZPM010000208.1:0-3299 GCA_029932765.1 Bacteroidales bacterium
TAGAAAAAAACACTAAAAATGTTACGATAGAAACTATATTAAGAGTTTTTAGAGCTTTAAAAACCAATATTAAATTTACCCTTGAAAGGACAAATGAGAATTTGGAAATAGCTTAAAAATGAAAGCACTAAAAGCTAACACGCTATATATTTCATGGCGGTTTTAGTCGTAAACTTTCAAGATTATGGCAAATAAATTAGTATATTCGTAGGCAGATAAATTATGGCTGAGAAATCCGCCACGTAATTATATAGCCACACGTCAGACCGTGCCTGCCTACCGGCAGGCAAGCAATAACTTCCAACAGCCAGCAATACTCTCCAAAATCACACATTTTCATTAAGAATTATTGATAAGTAAGACGCTATTTATTAGGATATCTTACTGATTATTAGTATCTTTATAGGGAACTTAAAGGATATGGATTTTGAAGCTAATGTAGTTTACGATTTTTGAGCAATGATGGTTTATATCTTAGGCGACTAATGTCTATTTTTAGCATAAAAGAGTTAAAAGCAAGGTTAAAGAACCTTGTGCTAACAATTATTGCCATATACGAGCTCATATTAGTTGTTTTAAGGAATAATAAACTAGAGATTACAAATTCTGCGCTAAAATAAATAGTACATTAGCTGCTCACAAAAACCATTAAATGGGCTTTTAAGGTGTTAATTCTGAAATTATTGGGGTTAATGCCTGACGGCAGGTAGGCGCGGACTCCCGTTGGGCATAAAGTGGTGTAATTAAATGAATTACATTAATTTAGCGAAGTAGTAAATTGAAAGATTAGTGTTTAAAACTGCCCAAAATTTCATATTGCCATCGTTACCAAACATAAAAACGTACCAAAATGAAAATAATTACAAAATTATTGTTAATCCACTCAATTTTAATGTTTTTTGGATTTTCAAACCAAATCTTTGCACAAGGCGAAACCTGTGCAACTGCAATAATCGTAACACCCGGCACTTATATTGCTGACGGGCCCCTGACTGGTTATGGTGCTGAGAATGGTTGTTATGCAGATGCCAATAATGCCGATTGGTACTCATATACCGCTATAGTTGACGGAACTATTGACATTAGTTCTTGCTTAGGTGGTGTCGATACAAGGTTATCTGTTTATTCGGGTAGCTGCAGCGCATTGGTTTGTCATGCATATTCAGATGACGATTGCGAAATGACACCTGGAGGCGATGCATGGGCAGTTGAACTTACAGATGTTCCTGTTGATAGTGGGACAACCTATTATTTTGAATGGGATGATAGGTGGAGCACTTCTGGTTTTAACTGGACACTCACATTCACCGCAATATCACCAACTACATATTATGTAGATCAAAACCATTCTGCTGCCAATGATACAAATACTGGTACAGAAGCACAACCCTGGCTAACTATACAAAAAGCGGCCAATACATTAATAGCTGGCGACACTGTTTTTATTAAAACAGGAGTTTACAACGAACAGATTATACCACAAAATTCAGGGAGCCAAGGTAATTATATTGTATATATGGCATATCCCGACGATACTGTCACAATTGATGGAACTGGTATATCTTTTTATTATGCTGATGGTTTATTTGACATAGTAGATAAAAGTTATATTATTTGTGATGGTTTTAGTTTTACTAACTCATCAGGTTCTGGTGTACGCATAGCTGGAAGCCATCTAATCGTCAGAAATAATAAGTTTAATTCCTTTTTTGAATTCAGTGCTATCAGGACTGCCTGGAGTGGTGATGCTTCTGATATTATAGTTGAAAATAACGAAATTAATCGGACTGCTGGTAGGTGGGCTGAAATGATATCAATTAGTGATTGCGATGGTATTATTGTTAGATACAATCATATTATTAGTAATCCTGTCGGTGAAGGCATAGATTTTAAAGACGGTACATCAAATGGTGAAATTTATGGAAACATAGTAGAGAATACAGGGTCGGTTGGCATTTATCTTGACGCTAGAGGTATCATGAGTAATTTTGAGATTTACAATAATATTGTGCATACACCAAATCATAGCGCTATTACCTTGGCATGTGAATCTGATGATCCTACTATCTATGCTGGGGCTATCATTGAAAATTGCAATATTTTTAATAACATTTTTTATGGTAGTCTTTTTGGCATTCGCATAGCCGCTTATGGCGAAATTTTTTCAGGTACTCCAATAATCAGGAATATTAATGTAATAAATAATGTTTTTTTTGAAAATCAGCATAATGATATAGGTTTAAGCGATTCAATAATTGTTGAGAATCTTACCATAAGAAATAATATTTTCAGCAAGAATGATCTAACCATATATAACAGCTCTGCATCTACAGTCATAGACAATAATTTATTTTATGATGCCACCCCCGTAGGTACTAATTATGTAATAGGCGACCCGTTATTTTATGTTACAATTGCAGGTGATTTCCATATCCAAAGTACTTCCCCTGCTATAGATGTAGGTTCATCTGTTAATGCCCCTGATTTTGACTTTGATGGAAATCCCAGACCGCAAGGTGCAGGGTATGATATTGGTGCTTACGAGTATGTTAATCCGGTAGCAATCTATGAAAATATAAAACAAAGCCCCAATTTATTAAGTATCTATCCTAACCCTACTAATAACGCAACTACAATTTATTTTATTATATCAGAAGATAGTAAGATTGAACTAAATATATATAATCAATTGGGGCAAAAAATTGCAACACTGACTAATAGAAAATTAATAAAAGGCAAGCATTCTGTGGTATGGAATGGTAGAACAACTACTGGAGAACCTGTAGTTTCTGGAATTTATTTTTGTAAAATGAGTATAAATAATAATACAATATCAAAAAAAATAGTGTTATTGAAATAAAAACAGAAAAGACAGAAATAGAACGTAATAACTCCTAATAAAGAAGAACAATACGTTTGGTAACACGCAATATATAAAATTGGGCAGAAAGTGGTAAATATGAATATTTTAACATTAAATAAACAGCGTAACCTGCCTGCCATCCCTACGGGAGGAAATCAGGCAGATCTGCGTATCAAAGACCAATTTTTCTTTTAAGACGCTGAATTATTACCTTCCTACCATCCCTATCGGGAGGAAATCCGGCAGGCAGGTGATTGTTTGAGCAAAGCTGAAATAAAATACCCACGACTTGTCCCGAATATCGGGAACAAAACCAGTAGAACCAAATAATTAGCACATTAGCTGCTCACAAAAACCGTTAAATGGGCTTTTAGGGTGTTAGTTCTTAAATTATTAGGGTTAATGCCTGCCTAACGCGTGAACTCCCGTTATGCAC
>JAOZPM010000009.1:0-30845 GCA_029932765.1 Bacteroidales bacterium
CCTAGTCCATTTTGTAATTGAATAGTATAACCCCAAATAGCTACTGCAATAATAGTTAGCAGCGAGCCAATCCATATTTTATAACTCAAAGGGAATTTTGTCATCGGCGTAAGAAGATCCTCTCGGATTTTCAACATTATTGCCTCATCACTTTGTTTCTTATTTTCTGACATCTCTTTTGTCTGTTTTAAGAATTATTATTTATTATTATCTATTAACTATGGTGTCCTTTAGGCTCTTCTTCTCCTAAATAGTTCAATTCACCTTCTTTATATTCGAACATGCGATCTTTAGGAGGTAAATAATAAACACTAGGCTTAGTTCCTAATTCAGGTAGTAAAGTATATGCACCATTATCACTTAATAGTGAACTTAAGCGTACAGTTTCTTTACTAGTACCATTGGTAACTGCATCTTCGTTTGCATCACCAAACCAATATGTTCCGTTCGGACATGCTGATACGCAATATGGAAGTTTACCAATACGTAATCTGTCAGCACTGAAAAGACATTTCGAAACTGTTCCTTTTTTCTGAGGAACATTAAGCTCCATATCATAAACAGCATTAGCATCTCCTTCATAATATTTAGGCTCCGACCAATTGAAAACACGGGCAGAATATGGACAAGCTGCAATACAGAATCTACATCCTATACAACGTTCATTGTCAATAAGCACAATTCCATCTTTACGTTTGAAAGTGGCATCTACTGGGCATACTTTAGTACATGGTGGATTGTCGCAATGCATACATGGCTTTGGTTGATAATAAAAACCTGTTCCTTCAGCATTTTCTGTTTGCAATACATTAATATGATGTTGCTCTGGTTTTAAATGATGGGCTCCTTGGCATGCACTCATGCATTTACGTGCATTTTTGCATTTTGCAAGGTCAATAACCATAACAAATTTCTTGCCCGATAATCCTTCACGAGAACGAATTTGCATTTCGTTAAGGTTAAGCTTTAATTTGCTTTTGTCTCTATTTATTACTTTTCCATCGGTGGTAAGCATTGGAACTTTTTCTTCATCATCGCTCACGCATGAGCTTAATAGCCCTAAACCTGATACTGCAGTTGCCCCGCCTACACTTATACTAAACTTTTTAAGGAAGTTTCTTCGCGAGGTTGCTTCTGGCGTAATCTTCTTACTCATAATATATTAAAGTTATATTAGTTTCTTTTTTATGATGTTTTTTCTAATTGAGTATTTGATTGCGTAAATATAGGTACATTTTCTTGATATATTTCTGCATCATCTAATTTGTATTAATTCTAAATAAGTAGTAATACGCGTTCTTTTTGTTACAAAATATATTTATTTTGCTATTCTTTTAAAAATATGTTTAGCTTTGCTATTGAAATAATAGATTATAATTCTATATAACGATATAAGCTTAATGATAAAAGTATTAGTAGCAGATGATCATAAAATATTTGTTGATGGTTTAATATCATTATTAACCTTAGAGCATAATATTAGTATTGTGGCGAAGGCACATAATGGTAATGAATTGATAGAGTGCGTTAAAAAATATGATGTAGATGTTATTCTTTCGGATATTAATATGCCCGAAATGGATGGTAAAGATGCTGCAGGTATTATTATCAAAGAATACCCAGATATAAAGATAATAATGCTAAGTATGCATAATAGAACTGCCATAATAAAAGAGATGGAGCAAATGGGAGTACATGGATATGTACTTAAGAGCTGTGATAATGCAGAATTAGTTGATGCTATTAATACTGTATATTTGGGTAAAAGATATTTCTCAAAAGAAGTAAAAATAGTTCTTGATAATGCAAAAGTTGGCAGAAATGATGATGAAGAAATGCTCATTACAGCTAGAGAGCTAAGTATTATTAAGCTATTATGCAAGGGGCAAACATCAAAAGAAATTGGTCTTAATCTTGGTTTAAGTGTTTTTACTGTAGATACTCATCGAAAAAATTTACTGATTAAAACAAAATGTAAGAATGTGGTTTCTTTAGTAAACTATGCTTACAAAAATAATATAGTAGTTCTAGATTAAGTAATAGGTTATTTTAAATACTCATCCCGCCTTACTATAGCTATATAGTTGTCTTCCAAAATGTTGTATCCGTATTCGTAACTAAAATAATAATACTTCTTGTTTTTGGTAGAGTAAATATTCGTATAAAAGTCGAAATTAAAACCTTTGTCTAGCATATCACTTTTTTTCACTCTTTTCACATTTTTATCAGTAGTTAATACAAAGGCCTCCATAATTCTACGATTTTTTCGGAGTGTATAATTAACTTTTCTAATATATTTATTTTGATGTGCTTGAGTTCTGTTATTATAAGTATTTCTACACTGATCGGAGCAGAATTTCTTATCTATTCTTCCAAAAATCTCAGTATTACATTCTAGGCATTTTCGAGCTTCAGTCATAATAATCTATATTTATTAATTTTAGTATTGCTAAAGTAATGAAAATCTTATTAGATAGTAACTTTAATTATTACTTTTGCGTCAAAGGTTATAATATTTTATAATTATCTTTAATGAAAGCACTTTTATTTTTATTATTTACAATTGTTTCTATTGCTAGAATGTTTGCTCAATCTAATAATAGCCCTAACAATTCTTATTTCGAGATTGATGGAATTGTATTAGATGAAGTAACAAAAACTCCTTTAGCCTTTACTAATATTGGAATTATGTCCTCATATAGGGGGACTGTTAGTAACGAAAATGGTCAATATTTGTTATATATTTCGGATATTGATATAACTGATACTGTTAGTTTTCATTATATAGGTTATAAAGTTAAGAGAATAACTATATCTGATTTATTGAAAGATTCGGTGGTATTGCTTCAAGAGGATATTGTTTCTATAAGTGAATTTATAGTTTATGGTAACGATATTGACGCTAAGTCTATTGTAGAAAAAGTGTTGCCCAATAGAGAGAAGAACTATAAACCTAGTCCACAGAAATTACGGGTTTTTATTAGAAATAGATATGTTACTGATATATATAAATTTAAAGTAACTCCACTAAAAAATTCTTTTAATCAATTAGATGATAATACTGCCAGGCTTATTGAGAAGAGTGTTCCAAAACAAGAGCTATCATTTACTGATTATTATGGGGATGTATATTCTAATAATGATATAAGTGTTGACTATAATAAACGTACAAAACTGTCTCCATTAAAGATAATATCTTTGAAGGATAATCAGGATTACTCTGAAATAGAAACCACCTTTGAGGACTTATTTAACGACACTCAAGAAAAGGAATATTGGAAAGTTGCATCTGGAGTGTTTAGCACTAAAGTTAACTTAGAAAATGATTCTGTAAAGTCAGATACAAGCTATAAAGTAGAAGATTATAAGAATACAATGAGTAGTTGGTTTTTAGCGAAGCAGATAAATCGTGGCAATCGTTTTTTGTCAATGGATAATGAGGATAGTTGGGAATTTTTGCATAATACAGGGAAGTATATATACACTTTATTTGGAGGTACTAGAATAAAAGGGGAGGATGTTTATATTATTGATTTTGTAGCTAAGCGCCGAGGAAGTTATCATGGCAGATTATATATTTCGTGTAGTACTTATGCAATTCTAAAGGCAGATTTTGAATATGCTGAAGGTAAAACAGGTGTTGATGTTAATATGTTAGGAATCTCATATATGGAGTCGGTACATAAAGTTACTCTTTTTTATGAGAACCATGATGGAGTGTATCATCTAAAATATCTTTTTCGCCAAGAAGGTGAAATTTTGGGAGTGAATAGAAAAGTAGAATTAATAAAAAAACGTGAGAGATTTTTATTGGATAAGACTGTTGCTAAGTATAAGGTGAAGCTAAGCTTTCGCACTCAAAATCTTAACTCTATTGAGATATTAATAATTAAGGACAAAAGTATTTCTATAAATCAGTTTAACGAATTTAAGAGTAAAGAGAGACTTAAAGTTCAGTATGTTAATGAGTTTGATGATAAAATGTGGGATGGTTATTCAATTATAGCACCAACACAGCAAATGCGTGAATATCATAAAAAATAGTATTCAAAATAAAAGCTCTTATTTTAGAACTAATAGTTATTAACTAGAAGACCCTTCTTCACTATCATTACTACTACTGCTAACTGTTGCATCAGTATCAAGGTCTAATTGTTTATTATCCTTTTTAGGAGTTATTACTTTTTTAGACTTAGTTGCATTAACCTTTTTAGCTTTTTTCTTGTCAGAATCTTCACCAAGTATATCCTTTACATGTAAATCAATTTGAGGGAAAGGGATTTCAATATTATTATCAGCAAGAGCATTATATATACCAACATTTATATCACTTCGAGTTTGTATTCCATCTTCAAAACTAACCCAGAAAAGCACCCTAAAGTCTAATGAGCTATCACCAAAACCAACAAATAGTACCACGGGATTAGGATAAGGTAGTATTTTAGGGTGGTTCTTGCAAACCTCTGTTAGTAGCTCAATTACTTGATTTGGATCGGAGCCATATTTTACACCTATTAAAGTCTCCATTCTTTTCTTATTATCAGATAGTGTCCAATTAATTAAATCGTTAGAAACTAAGTTTGTGTTTGGAACAACAACTTCTGCACCATCATAGGTAACAACATTACTTGCTCTTATTCCAATGTTTGTAACCCTTCCTAATAATGTGCCAACTTCAATAGTATCACCTTCTTGTAAAGGCTTTTCGTAAATAAGAATTAAGCCAGAAACAAAATTGCCAACAATATTTTGCAAACCAAAACCAATACCAACACTTAATGCACCAGCAATAATACTAATGCGTGTCATGTCCATGCCAGCAGCAGATAATGCTACTGTAAAACCCAAGAATAGAATAAGCATTCTAGCGGTAAGTGAGATGGCTGCCGCAGAGCCTCTCTTTAATTCCTTTTTCGCTAAAACTTCTCTTTCAATAAACGATTTTATGAATTTATTTATTGAAATAGATAGATATAGAATTCCAACAAAAAGTAAAATATCACCAATTCTAAAGGAAAGGTTTCCAATACTAATTCCAGATGTTAATATGCTACTAAATTTTGAATTAAAGAAAGATAATACTTCTGATATTTGTAATAGAGCATAAGCCCATAATAAAAATAGGGAGATGTTAATTATTTTATTTCCTTTGGTTATTATACTATGTTCATTATTGGTAATGAAATTAGAATATTTTAGTTTTAAAGTTTCTACACTTGCAATTAATATACTCTTAAATATCTTTACAGAAGAAAATGCAATAATGGTTATTGTTCCTAAGTTAATTGTTAGACTGAGAGTGTAAATAGCCAAATTCATTAATCCAAATATATTTGCAAAGAAAGATGTTATAAATAGTATAATAGCTATTGGTGCAATTATGTTTGTATAATACAATAAACTATGTTTGTTGTGAATAGCATCCTTATCTTTACGTAGTAAAAATGGTGTTGTTAATGCAATTGCTAATATTGTTTCAAATAAAACATATAATCTAGAATAATCACCAAAATACCATGCAAACAATTCTATGTTGTTTAATGCAAGTAGAGTAATCATTGTAATAGTGATTTGTTTTGATCTTTTATCAAAAGAATCGGATACTATAATTAGTATCATTGCCAAAATAGCAAGATATATTATTCGGCCAACAAACAAAGGTGTGTAATGAATTATCATTAGCCACGCTAATAAAGAAATTGTTATAGATATATATAGTATTTTACTAGTAAATGTTCTTTGTACTTTTTTGAAGCCAGGAGTGTCATTATCATAACCTAGCTTTAGATAATCTTTTCTAAGTTTTACTAAATATCCAATTATTACTAATATAACTAGAAAGTATATTAATGCCCTATCCTTAATTTTTTTGTAAAAGTAGGTAAATGTTTTAGTGTTTTCATAATAAGCCAACTCTATTCTACTGCTAATACTACCCTGAAAACTATCTTTATAATCCAATGAAATAATACTTGGATTTGTTTTTTTAAACATTTCCTTTTGTTTCGTTTCTATTAGCTCATTAATTTCAGTAAGTATTCTTTCGGTATATATAACGTTTTCTAAAATATTATTTTCAATTTCTAGAAGAGAATTTATTTGTTTATTATAATCACGAATTATTTTTGAGGATGCTTTTTTGTTTTTATTAATCCTATTTAGAATATGGTAAGAAACTTTTGGTTTTAGACTTGGTAGATTTTTCTCCCATTTATCATTATTTTTTGTAAAACGATGCTGATTAATCTGGGTTTCTCTAATTTTTTTCTGAATTACAATTTGAAAAGTTCTTAATTCGTTATAATATCGCTGCCAAGTATATTGAGCACTTTTTAAGAAATAACTTGATAGTTTGGTTGATTCAAACTCGTTAAATTCCTCTCCTTGCTTAATAATATAATTATTTATTATATCAGTTCTATTTATTAAAACTTTAAATTCATCTTTATTCTTAGACGAAATATTAAATTTAGTAATAAGGTTGTCTGTATACTCAATCTCATTATTTATTGTACTTAGTTCAATAGGTTTATTCTGTTCAATACTATCTTTGGCTGTAACTATAGACTCCTGAGGAGTAAAAATATCTATTTGTGAAAAAATAGGTGTGCTTATTATTATATAAATTAGAATAAGTAGTATTTCTCTTTTAATTGGTAGAATAGGTTTTCTCATTTTATAATATTGAATTTATTAAGTTTCAAAAATACAGTTTTTTTTTATACAATTTTTTAGTAGTTTTATAATGTATTTTTTTATAATTATTGGTGAGAATATATATGAAATACCTAATTTTGCTTTTTGTAATCGATTTTAAACATATGAAAACAGCTACCTTAAAACAATTGAAATCTGAACTTGAATTTCAGGATGCTAAAAAGCTTTCTGAATTGCTTATCAGATTGGTTAAATATAAGAAAGAGAATAAAGAATTACTTACATACTTACTATTTGAAAAGGATGATGAGCATAACTATATAAACGAGGTTCGCTTGCTTATTGATAACGATTTTGATAAACTAAATTCCATAAGTTTTTATCTGGCAAAGAAGACAATTCGTAAAGCTCTTCGTACAACTAATAAATACATAAAATACTCTGGAAATAAGCAAACAGAGATTGAATTACTTATATATTTTCTGCAAAAATTGAAGAATTCTGACTTAGATATACAAAATAGTAAAGTTATAGAGAATATGTATTTTAGGCAATTGGAGAAAATACATAATGTGCTAAAAGCCTTGCATGAAGATTTGCAATATGATTATAAAGAAGAGATTGAGAATTTAGAATTGTAAGAATTTATAACGAATATAAAACTAATAATAATATAAAATTGAAATTCTAAAGAATCAAATAAATTACAATAAAAAAATCAATACCTTTACATCAAATTATTATACTATGCCTTATAAGAAACCTGAGATAAAGAAACTATATTATTCTATTGGCGAAGTGGCTGATATATTTGATGTTAATACATCATTAATACGTTTTTGGGAGAAAGAATTTGATATTATAAAACCAAAAAAGAATGCCAAAGGAAACCGAATGTTTACTGAGGTTGATGTTGATAATTTTTTTATAATATTTCACCTTGTTAAAGAGCGAGGTTATACTTTGCAAGGTGCAAAAGAAAAGCTTAAAGGAAATAAAGAAGATACAATCAATCAAATAGAGATGGTTAAATCTTTGGAAAGTATAAAGGCTTTTCTTTTGGATATGAAAAAACAAATTAAGGAAGATTAATGAATTCAATGCTCCTCGAAAACATCTCGGAAGCTATAAAGAGTATTAAATCACATGCTCTAAGGGCTATACTTACTATGGTAATTGTTGCCATTGGCATCATGGCGTTGGTTGGTGTGCTTACGGCTTTAGAGTCAATACAAGGCTCTATAACAAGTAGCTTTATGCAAATGGGGTCCAATACATTTACCATTGTAAATAGAAGTAAAATTATTGTAGGTAATAATAACGGTCGAAGAGTAAGATATACCCCAGTTAGTTTTGATGAGGCCAATGATTTCAGAAAAAGATTTGATTTTCCAGGAACACTCTCTTTAAATGCTTGGGCCACTGGAGCTGCTACTATTAAGTTTGAGAGTAAAAAGACTAATCCGAATATATCGGTGATGGGAATTGATAATAATTATTTTCAAACAGCAGGACTAAATCTATCAAAGGGTAGAAATTTTACTGCCTACGAGATGAAAAGTGGTGGTTATAATGTTATTATTGGCGACGCGGTTAAAACTAAACTATTTGGAGTTAAAGGTATTGCATTAGGGAAGATAGTAAGTATTGGTGCAATGCGTTATAGAGTAATTGGGGTTTTGGAGAGTAAAGGTAGTGGAATGGGGGGTGGTGGTAGTGATAGACGAGCATATATTTCCTTGGCAAGTTTAAGAAATAAGTATTACTACCCATCAATGAGCTTTACAATAAGTTTTATGACCACCAATCAGCAGTTATTAAATCAAGCGGTGGATGAAGCCGAGGGTGTTTTTAGAATGACTAGAGGACTAAAAGTGGGTGAAGAAAATAATTTTTCCATATCTAGGAGTGATAATATTGCCGAACAACTTATCGAAAATCTTGGTTTTGTGCGTATTGTTGCTGGTATAATTGCTTTTATTACCCTTTTGGGTGCGTCCATTGGACTAATGAATATTATGCTAGTTTCGGTAAGTGAGCGTACTCGCGAGATTGGATTAAGAAAAGCACTCGGAGCAAATAATAAAGCCATAAGAAATCAATTCCTTGTTGAATCAGTTGTAATAACAGAGTTGGGAGGTTTTTTAGGAATTATTCTAGGAATAATCTTGGGAAATGTTGTTGCATATTTTACTGATGGTCCTTTTGTTATTCCATGGCTATGGATTATTTTTGCATTTACTGTAAGCCTTTTAGTAGGCCTTCTGTCGGGGCTATTTCCTGCTATTAAGGCTTCAAAACTGGATCCGATTGAGTCGCTTAGGTTTGAGTAAGTTTAATGATATAATGGTTTAACATTTAACATTTTAATAATTTAGCAATTTAACCTTTAACAATTTAGTATTTATCACACATGCAATTAAAGAAATATTATATTTGGCTATTATCTATTCTAAGCGGTTTGCTTATGGGTATGGCATGGCCAGTGAATGGTGTAGTAGGCTTGATTTTTATCGCATGGATTCCCTTACTATTTGTTAGGGACTTTGTTCGAAATAATCCCGAACAGTTTTCTAGGGGTGCTATGGTCCTTTATTCCTATGTTACTTTCTTAATTTTTAATCTTTATACCACATGGTGGGTAGCATATTCAAGCATAGAAGGTGGTCTGATGGCATTTCTTCTAAATAGCTTATTTATGTCGTTGGTATTTGGCTTGGCTCATATTATCGATAAAAAAGTATTTAATAAAAGAGCAGGATTTTTTGTTCTAATATTCTTTTGGCTCTCATACGAATACCTGCATATGAACTGGGAATTAAGTTGGTCGTGGCTTAATTTAGGAAATGTATTTTCGGAGAATCCAAATTGGGTACAATGGTATAGTATTACTGGCACTTTAGGTGGCACTGTTTGGGTGTTAGCCTTAAATTTAGTATTATTTTCTACCATAAAAAAATTCATACGTTCAGATAAAAATATTATTGCAGTAATTCCAAATATTATAGTTGCAGTAGCTGTTTTTGTAACGCCTTTATTATTCTCCAACTCTTTATTAAAAGAAGACTTGCCAAAAGATTTGCCTACTGTAAACCTACTTTTAGTACAGCCAAATGTAGAGCCTTATTACGAAGCTTATGAGCTTAATTCCAATCAATTGGTACATAATATGCTTAGCGTGGTTCGTGAATATATGGATGATTCTACGGAATTGGTAATTACTCCCGAATCTACCATCGAACGATCAATGTGGGAACATAAGATGCAAAGGTATTCTGCAATAGATAGCATTATTAAATTTGTAGGTAAAAATCCACAACTAGATGTTTTAATGGGAGTATCTACACGTAGAGCAGTTGGCGAAAATGAAGAGGTAAAAGCCTATGCGCGCTCATTTATAAAAGGTAAAAAAGAGCTGTTTTATTATAAATATAACACCGCCCTTTTTATTAGTGATAATCAACCTTTACAGTTTTATCATAAGTCTAAATTAGTACCTGGAGTAGAGCGTCTTCCTTTTGCCGCTTATTTAAAACCAATTCAGAAATTTGCAATTGATTTGGGCGGTACAACTGGTAGTCTTGGAACAAGTGATGAACCAAAGACTTTTGATTTTGGTAACAATAGAAGAGTTTCTCCAATAATATGTTACGAATCAATTTATGGCGAATTAGTGGGTAAGTTTAGCTCTTATGGAGGTGGTTTTATTGCAATAATTACAAATGATGCCTGGTGGTACGAAAGCCCTGGTTATCGCCAGCATTTCTCTATAGCTCGCCTTCGTGCAGTGGAAAATAATCAATATGTTGTGCGTGCTGCAAATACTGGCATTACTGGTGTTATTGATAATAAAGGAAATATTGTTTCTGTATCTGAGTTTTATACAAAAACAGCTATTAAGGCTAAAATACCTCTTAACAATACACCAACTTATTATGCTGTTAATGGAAATTATCTTGCAAGATTTTCTTTATTTATGGTAGGATTAATGTTGGTGATAGCTTTTTCTAAGAAACTTAGAAAGGAGTAATTATTAATAGATAATATTACCAAATATCAACCTTAAGTCTACAATATTATGAAATTAAAGTAATATAATTATATTACTTTTGTGAATATAAAAGGAATTAAAAATATAATTTTAAAAACAATATATTATGCCGAATATAGATTGGAAAAACTTGAGCTTTGGTTATACAAAAACTAAGTATAATGTACGAACTTACTTTCGTGAGGGTAAATGGGGAGCATTAGAATTAAGCTCCGAAGAAACCATTAATTTGCATATGGCTGCTACTGCTCTGCATTATGGTCAAGAAGCATTTGAAGGACTAAAAGTATTTAGAGGTAAAGATGGTGCTATTCGTGTTTTTCGTTGGGAAGAGAATGCTAAACGAATGCAGAGATCTGCTGAAGCTATTATGATGGAGCCAGTACCTTCAGAGCTTTTTTTTAAAGCAATGATAAAAGTTGTAAAAATGAATGAGGAGTTTATTCCACCATACGGAACAGGGTCTTCACTTTATTTGCGTCCATTACTTATTGGTTCTGGTGCTCAAGTTGGTGTTAAGCCTGCAAGTGAGTATTTATTTATGATATTTGTAACCCCAGTAGGACCATATTTTAAAGAAGGTTTCAAGCCAGTAGATATGGAGCTTGTTCGCGATTTTGATAGAGCTGCACCGCAAGGTACAGGAAGCGTTAAAGTTGGTGGAAATTATGCAGCAAGCCTAAAGGCTACTATGCGAGCTCACGACGAAGGTTATGCTGCTAGTATTTTCTTAGATTCTAAAACAAAAACTTATATTGACGAAGCTGGCCCTGCTAACTTTTTTGGTATTAAGGACGGAAAATATATTACTCCAGATTCAGACTCAATTTTGCCTTCAATTACAAATATGAGTTTAAGAGTTTTGGCGAAAGATATGGGGCTTACAGTGGAGCGCCGCCATGTTCGTGCTGATGAGTTGGGAAGTTTTGAGGAAGTTGGTGCTTGTGGTACTGCAGCAGTTATTTCGCCTATAAAACGTATCCACGACCGCGATACTAATGAGAATTTTATGTATTGTAAAGATGGTAAGGCAGGTCCTGTTTCTACTAAACTATACGAAACTCTTCAGGGAATTCAAATGGGAGAAGTTGAAGATAAACATGGATGGAATATGGTTATTAAATAAATAACTTTCTAGTAATAATAGAAAGCAGATAATAAATTAATTTATTATCTGCTTTCTTTATACTTGTATATTATTTTATCTATTTCTTTACTACTATGATATAGACTGTATTAAGATATTATTATTATTAATAAATATTTATATTTGTTTTATTATCTAAAATACCTACTTTTACGGCTAGGAAAAATACATTTTGATTTATTGGTCAAAATAGAGTCTTTTATAGTAGTATATCTATTTAATAGCTAACATATTCTATAATTATATATTTATTAAGTTTAATATCAGTATGTTACTGATAAATTAGTTTTTATGAAAATTAAATTATTTACAATAAGCTTTTTGTTTTTATTGATTATTACTTCATGCAAATTTTCGCATGAGCCAAAGGTTGTAGTTTCTATTGCCTCGCAGCAGTATGAAGTAATAAAGAGTGACAAATTAAGCCCCGATGCTGAAATTGACTCCATAATTTCTATATATAAAAAAGGAGTGGATAGTATTATGAATAAAGTTGTAATATATTCTAAGCAATCTATGGATAAAAGCAAACCGAGTGGACCTTTAGATAATCTTATTACTGATGCAATGCTGTCTGAAATTAATAAGGTAGTGGAAATGCCTGTAGATATTGCTTTTTATAATTATTATGGTATACGACAAATACTGCCAAAAGGTAAAGTTGTGATTGGGAATATTTTTGAAATTCTTCCTTTCGAGAATCAAACAACTTTAGTGCATTTAAATCCTAAAGGGATGCGAGCTATGTTACACTATATATATAGAACAGGTGGGCAGCCAATATCAGGAATAGATATTACTTATATAGACTCGCTTAATTATAAAGTAATAATTGGAGATAATGATTGGGACTCAACAAAATATTATTGGGTAGCGACTAGTGATTATGCTGCAAATGGTGGTGATAATATGAATTTCTTTAAAGAGAGTGATTCAATTTTTTATACGGGTGTATTGCTAAGAGATAATCTGCTTAACTATATCGATATTATTAATAACAATGGTGATTTGTTGGAGGCAGATACATTATTAAGGATAAGATTTATTGAAGAAAATAGAAAAACTACAAAGCGATAATATATTTAAGCGCCCATTTCAAATCAATTTTTAACAATAAGGAGAGATTATTAAGCCATTAATATTTGGTTTTCATTCCCTCTTAACATAATTTCTAAATAAATGAAACAAAATAGGAGAGGTTTTATAAAAATAATTGGTAGTGCAGCGGTTTTAAGCTTTGTGCCAAGAATAATATATGCAGCTACATCCAAAGAAAGTAGTATAACACGACTCACAATATTAAGCACTAATGATATGCATAGTCGCATAGAGCCTTTTGGGGTTAATGATAAAAAATATGCTAGTCAAGGAGGGTTTGCACAACGTACTGCTATTTTAAAGCAAATACGCTTACAAGAGAACAATGTATTATTACTTGATGCAGGTGATATATTTCAGGGTACGCCATTTTATAATGTATATGGTGGTGAGCCAGAGCTTAAAATTATGAGTAAAATTGGATACGATGCGGCAACAATAGGAAATCATGAATTTGACAATGGATTGGATGGACTTAATAAAGCTTTAGATTTTGCCGACTTTCCTTTTGTAAATTCAAATTATGATTTTTCGAAAACTGTATTGGCAGGAAAAATTGCACCCTATAAAATAATTGAAAAAGGAGATTTACGAATAGGTATTATAGGGGTGGGAATTAAACTTAAAGGTTTGGTTTCAGCAAAAAGTTATGGTGCTACAGAATACCTTGACCCTGTGGAAAAGGCAAATGAGTATGCGAAGTTATTAAAAGAAAAATCTTGCGATTTTATTATATGTTTGTCACATTTAGGAGTGGATTATTCTGAAAATGAAAATCAAATTGGAGATGTGGAATTTGTGTCAAAAACACGAAATATAGACTATGTTATTGGAGGTCATACACATACTTTTATGGATAGCCCTTTGGAAATAAAAAATCTCGATGGACTAATCGTTCCCGTAAGTCACTCAGGCTGGGGTGGGTTACGTATTGGAAGACTAGATGTAGAATTTGATTCTAAGAAAAATATTTCAAGGGTGCCTCTATATACGTCAAAAAAAGTAGAAAATCAAGCAAAAAAAGATTAATTTCCTAACTATTTTATGCGCACATTTGTAATTGAATTAGTGGGGAAAGGGTGTAGTTTGTAAAGTGGTTATTAACAGGCAGATGTTAATAATTGATGAAGCATCTTTTCAGAAATTAATTTAGAAAAAATATCAAAAAAAATTTTAGCGTAATTTAAACAATGACACAAAACCATATTACCGTTTGGAATAATTGCTTAGAAGTAATACAAGACAATATCGATACTAAGGCATATAAAACATGGTTCGGACCGATTAGGGCTGTTCGTTTAAAAAATAATGTTTTAACAATTCAGGTTCCAAGCCAGTTTTTTTACGAATGGATAGAAGAGCATTATATTCATTTGTTGAGAAAGACTATTAAAAAAGAACTAGGCAAAAATGGTAAACTTGAATATAGCATTATTATGAGCAATATAGATAAACATGCAATAAATTTACCTACAACAAATAGGAATGCTACTAAAAATAGACCTACTAATATGCCTTTAGATTTGAATAAGAGTAAGTCTAAATCATTTCCTAATCCATTTATTATACCTGGTATTAAGAAAATTAATATTAACTCTCAATTAAATGAGAATTATTCTTTTGATAACTTTGTAGAAGGTGAATGTAATCGCCTTGCTCGTTCTGCTGGTTTTGCTGTGTCACAAAACCCTGGTAAGACTTCTTTTAATCCTCTGTTTTTATATAGTAATAATGGACTTGGAAAAACACACCTTTCGCAAGCAATAGGTTTAGAAGTTAAAGAAAATTATCCTGATAAGACTGTGCTTTATGTTCGTGCTGAGCAGTTCTTAAGCCAATTTATCGATTCTATAAAGAATAATAGTACCCAAGACTTTGTGCATTTTTACCAAGTAATAGATGTTCTTATTATTGATGATATTCATGTATTAGCAGGTAAAGAGAAAACTCAAGATATATTCTTTAATATATTTAATCACCTTCACCAAAATGGAAAACAGCTTATTATAACTTCTGATAAGCCACCTGTAGATTTAGCAGGAATTACTCCTCGTCTTCTTTCAAGGTTTAAGTGGGGTTTGGCGGCAGATTTGCAAACACCAGATTTAGAGACTCGTATTGCTATACTTAATAGTAAGCTTTATAAAGATGGTTTGGAAATGCCTGAAGATGTTATTGAATATCTTGCTTATAGTATTTCATCAAGTGTTAGAGAACTCGAAGGAGCAATGGTCTCAATCCTTGCTCAATCTTCTCTTAATAAGAAAGCAATAAATTTAGACCTAGCACGTAATATGATCGATAAGTTTGTAAAGAATACTTCTCGTGAAATATCTATTGATTATATCCAAAAAATTGTTAGTGACTATTTCGATATTCCTGTAGAAATTATTAATTCTAAGACTAGAAAAAGAGAGATTGTTCAGGCAAGGCAAATAGCAATGTATTTTTCTAAAAAATATACAAACTCATCGCTAGCGGCAATAGGTGTACACTGTGGAAATAAAGACCACGCTACTGTTTTACATGCTTGTAGAGTTGTAAATAACTTGCTCGATACGGATAAAAAATATCGCTCTTATGTAGGCGATATTGAAAAGAAAATTAAAGTATAAGAAATCCAATAGTAATGGCTTGATTATATATAATATAAAGAGTTACTTAATTAAAAGCACTAATTCTGAAACAATGGAATTAGTGCTTTTTTATTAAATAAATATATGTTTTTTAATAGCTACAATTTTCTAACTTAGCCCACCAATATAAGTTCGTAATATAAAAATATATAACACTATGAATCAAGATTTAATACTGGTAATAAATCCTCGTTCAATATATACTAGGGTAGCAATATACGAAAACTATAATGTATTGTTTTTGAAAGATATAATGCATCCTGATCAAGATCTAGGACGTTTTTCTCATTACTTAGAACAGGTCAATTATCGTCGCGATAAAATTCTGTCAGAATTAGATAATAATGGTATTTGTTTAGATTGTATTCAGGCTGTAGTAGGTCGTGGTGGTTTAATGAAGCCAGTAAAATCAGGAATTTATGAAATTAACGATGCAATTGTTAATGATCTAAAGAGTGCCGAATTTGGTGATGATTATGTTAATCTTGGTGGTATTCTTGCAAAAGAAATAGCTTTATTATATCCTAATTTACGATCTTTTATTGTTGACCCAGTAACTGTAGATGAATATCACGAACTGGCTCGCTTTACAGGGCATAAAGATTTTGAAAAAAAGTCGATTTTCCATACTCTAAATCAAAAAGCAATGGCTAAGCGTCATGCTAAAGCACTTATGCGCAAGTATGAAGAAATGAAACTTATTGTTGTGCATTTAGGAAGTGGTATTTCAATTGGAGCTCACTGTCATGGTTCCGTTATTGATGCCAATCAAGCATTGGATGGCGATGGACCATTTTCGCCAGAACGTACAGGTTCACTGCCAGTAGGTGATCTTATTAGATATTGTTTTAACTCAGGAAAAAGTGAAGCTGAGTTATTAGATATGATTCATTATCGTGGTGGCTTATTCTCTTATTTAGGTACATATAGTGCTTTAGAAGTAGATGCTATGGTTAATAATGGCGATAAGAAAGCTGAGAAAGTATTTGAAGCAATGGCATATCAAGTATCCAAAGAAATAGGTGCTATGTTTGCTGTTCTTAATTCTGAAATTGATGGTATTATTATTACAGGAGGAATTGCAAATAGCCGATGGTTTGTGAATAAGATTATTGATAGAGTTAGTAATATGGGTCCTGTGCATGTATACCCTGGAGTGATGGAATTAGACTCTATGGCTCAGATAACTCTTTCGGCTATACGTGGTGATGAAGAAATTTTAGAGTATAAGTAAATTAATAAACCTCTTATTATAATATTTAGTGAAAACCTGTACAAATCATATTTTAGTAATTAATCCGGGATCTACCTCAACAAAAGTTGCGGTTTTTCAAGGTGCCCGTTCAATGTTTCAACAGGATATTATTCATTCTGAAGAGGATTTGGCATCTTTCGATAAAATTGCTGATCAGTATGAGTTTCGTAAAAATACAATAATATCTGTTCTTAAGAATAATGATATTGACCTTACATGTATAGAAGCTGTAATGGGGCGTGGTGGTCTTATTAAGCCTGTTCCTGCTGGAGTAATTGAAGTTGATGAGAAGCTTAAGAATGATTTACGAAATAGTCCCATTGGTGAGCATGCAAGTAATCTTGGTGGATTAATAGCTGATGATCTTGCAAATAACATAAAAGGAGCAAGGGCATTTATTGCCAACCCTGTTGTGGTTGATGAATTTGATGATATTGCAAGAGTTGCTGGGCATCCTCTTTTTGAAAGAAAATCTATTTATCATGCGTTAAATCAAAAAGCTATTGCAAGAGAATATGCTCAGTCGCATAGTATTCCTTATGAAGAGGTAAATGTAATAGTAGCTCATATGGGCGGTGGAATTACTGTTGGTGCTCATAGAAAAGGGCGTGTGATTGATGTAAATCAAGGTTTAGATGGCGAGGGTCCGTTTTCTCCTGAGAGGAGTGGGCATTTACCAATTGGGCAGATAATAAACTACTGTTTTAGTGGTGATTATACGGAAAAAGAGATCCGTAAAATGGTTACTGGCAAAGGTGGTTTGGTAGCTTATTTGGGAACTAATGATACTCGCGATGTATTATCAAGATCATTGCGTGGTGATGATAAAGCTAAGCTAATATATGATGCTATGGCTTATCAAGTTGCCAAAGAAATAGGGGCTATGTTTACTGTTTTGCATGGTGATGTAGATGCTATTTTGCTTACTGGTGGTATTGCCCATGGTCAAGATTTTACTAATCTAATTCGTGAAAGAGTGCATAAGTTAGCTCCAGTATTTGTTTATCCTGGTGAGGATGAAATGAAAGCTCTTGCCAAAATTGGAACTCGTGTGCTTACTGGCGAATTAAAACCACTTAAATACTAGTTGTAATTTTAATATTTATATATAATTTTATTATTACTACTTATATATATATAGAAATCTTTTATGTTTATTTTAGGATAAAAGATTTGATAATATTTTTCTCGATTTTAATTGATAATCAAAACATCAAATTTCTATGAATAATTATACAGTTTATAAATTATTGGCATTATCTGCTTTCTTACTTTTTCCATTTATAAGTATATCCCAAAATATTGAAATCCCAGCAGTATATTCTAATATTGAAGATACTGATGATGGTATTTATTTTACTGATAATAAAGGTGAGAAGAATAATGTTGTGGATAAAAAATCCAAATGGAGATTATCTGATTTTGAGGATATTGAGAAAGGTGTTGAAGGAGGTATTCTATTAGAATTTAAGAAAAAGTTTGAAGGAACAGTTATTTATGGTTTATATCCTGATGAGCCAATGGAATACGCTAATGCAGTTTTCTTTAAGAAACATATAATTATTGAGGATGGAATGGCTTTTATAAATATTGCCAAGAATCTATCGGGAGTATATGATATGGCAAATTGGGAAAAGAAGGGCAAAAGTAGAATTCGATATCGTGTATTTGATAAGGAGAATAATATTATTACCAATAAGAATGTAGCTTTTAGTGTGAAAGATGGATTATTTTCTATAGAAACCAGTATTACTGCAGGCCCTTTTATAACCGCACTAACGCCAAATTCACTTATTATTACTCTTTGGACTAATAGAAATGATGAAGCAAGTTTGAGTATTAATGGTAGTACGTATATAAGCTCAAATGCAAAGAAACATATATTTAGAATTTCTAATCTTTATGCTGCAAAGGAGTATCCTTATGTTGTGGCTTTTAAGGATGATTATTTTAAATCTAAAATAAAGACTGCTCCGAAGAATAATTCAAATGCTAAGTTTAGTTTTGCTTTTGCGAGCGATAGTAGAGGTGGTGCCCAGCTTGGTGAGAGTAATCTAGGAGGACATAATGCATATATTATGCGTAAGATGGCTGCACTTGTGACATTCAAGGAAGTAGATTTCTTACAGTTTACTGGTGATATGATTGATGGTTATAGTATCGATAATCAAGGAATAAGGCTAGAGTATACTAACTGGCTTCGCACAATGACGCCTTATATGCATAGCATACCAATGAATGTTGGAATGGGAAATCATGAGGCTTATTTAAAACTCTTTGGAGATCCTAAAAATTATATCGCAGTTGATAATTTTCCTTTTGAAACTAATTCGGCAGAGGCAATTTTTGCTGATTATTTTGAGAATCCTTCCAATGGTAATATTACTGAGGATGGCTCTAGTTGCGATCCTAATCCAAATAAGGTAGATTTTCCATCTTATGATAAGAATATATACTCCTATACTTATGGGAATACGGCTATGATAGTTCTAAATTCAAATTACTTATATACTCCAAATCATCGTGTAATTGAGCAGATTGGGGGAAATGTGCATGGGTATATTATGGATAATCAATTGGGTTGGTTAGAAAAACAGATTTCTAATTATGAGAAAGATAAAAATATAAGCCACGTATTTGTTACTATTCATACACCGGCATTTCCTAATGGTGGCCATGCCAAAAACGATATGTGGTATGGAGGTAATAACGATATTAGACCATATATAGCAGGTAAAGCTGTAGAAAAAGGAATTATAGAAAGAAGAGATGAATTCCTAGATATATTAGTAAATAAAAGTACAAAATTTAGAGTATTGCTAACTGGTGATGAGCATAACTATACTCGATTGCATATTGATAATGACTCTAAAATATACCCTGACGATTGGAAAGGTGAAAAAATAAAGTTTAATAGGGAATTTGTACAAATTGTAAATGGAGCTGCAGGTGCACCTTATTATGCTCAAGAGCAATTGCCTTGGTCCAATGATTTGGATAAATTTTCGTCACAATATGCTTTAGTAATATTCAATATAGATGGCGATAGTATTCTAATTGAAGTGTATAATCCTGATACTTTAGAACTAATAGAGAGCTATAAATTGAAATAAGTTAGTATTTGGATATTTTTACAAAATAGGTTATTATTTTTTGTATTATTGTATTCTAATTGAGTCGAATAGTATCGGCGGTCTGATTAGCTAATATTATTATTAAATTATACATAAAAGATTAAAAACTAGTTATTTTTGACTATTAATTAAATAATTATCAAAACCTTAAATTATGAAAAATTTTAAACTATTCTTTTTACTATCAGTATTAATACTAGGTAGTAGTATTACAAGCCAAGCTCAGCTTAAGTTACTAAGTGGTCTTGAAAATGGCACATATGAAGCATTATCTAAAGATATGATGAAAGTGTCAAGTCAAGAAATGGTCGTACTTAACTCCAATGGAAGTGTTGATAATTTCAATCAATTGGTAGATAATAATAATGATATTTTTGTGGCATTTATTCAGTATGATGTATTATTACATAATGAAGAAAATAGTCCTGAATTAAGAAAGAATTTACGTGTACTATTTCCATTATTTCTTGATGAGGAAGTACATATAATTACTACAAAGGGTTCTAAAATAATAAATATTGAGGACCTGAAAGGTAAAAAGGTTGCTGTAGGAACACCTGAGCAAGGTACTTTTGTAACTGCAGCTACTATTAAACGCATGTCTCAAATAGAATGGAAAGATGTAGAGATTAGTTCTAATGATGCTCTTGCAGCTCTTAATGCTGGCGAAATTGACGCGTATTTTTATGTTGGTGGAGCTCCAGTTAAGTCTTTATCTGAGATTAGTAAAGATTCTAAACTTCAGTTGGTAAATATCTCTACCAATGGATTAGAAGAAGTATATACAACTAAGGTTATTAAAAAAGGAACTTATGCTTGGCAGAAGAAAGATGTACATACTTTAGCAGTACCTACATTAATTGCATGTAATATTCATGAAATGACATTAGATACTCGTCGTAAGTTAAATACTTTGCTTACAGATACTAAAAGTAATATTGGTGCATTTGAGAAATCAGGTCATAAAAAATGGCAAGATGTTTATACTAAAAGTCTTTACATTAATTGGCCTTATTATTACTTAAAGCCAATAGTAGAATAATCAAAATGTATATTCTTGAAATAGCTATCAATTATTAATTGATAGCTATTTTTTTGCCTAGTATTTTATCAATTTCACTCATATTATACAAATTATGATTCAAATCTGATGATTATTAAAATGAAATATTTCTCTTGTATTCAAGTTAAGGATTCAAGTTGAGTATGTAGGTTTTAATAATTAAACTGTTCATATTACAATAAATAAAATCCGCTAAAGGTGTATTAATTAATTTTAGTATTAAAAAATAGAGCTATTGAATTTTCAATAGCTCTATTAATCTGTATAATTAATTATTATTGCTTTATTTCTTTTTCTGACTAGCTTCGTATTTTCTAATTATATACTGGCTATTTTGTTTCCAAGAAAGCCGCTTCGCTAATATCTTTTTCTTGTTGTCCAATAAGTAAATAGTAGGAGTGGAGATAATGTCGTATAAATCATGGTAATTCTCGGTAAGGCTACGTGGTCCATCCACATTTATCCAATCATGAATTTTATATTCATTAATCTTTTTAGTCCATTTCACAACACTAGTATCAGAGCATACCGAATAAACTTTTACATTATACATTTCTGCAGACTGATTATACCAAGCAATTAGTCCATTAATCTCATGTTTGCAATGTCCACAATCAGGATCCCAAAATATAATTATTGTAAAGTCAGCATCAATATCATAAAGGCTCTGTAATTGCATATTAGTATCTTGCATGATTAAATTTGGAGCCTGTTTGCCAATAATTAATCTATCTAAGGTATTAATACGTTTTGTCATTCTTCCTAAAGTACCTTCGCTTACCCAATACGCCTCGCCAGTTAAATAATATTTTTTACCAAGTTCAACAAATACTTCATCCATGCCCATTATTTTGCTGGTTTCTACTTGATAAGTAAAATACCAAATACAATACTTATAGGTTTCCTTATTTGGTTTTGCTTTCTCAATTATGGCAATGGTCTCTTTTATTAAAGTATCGGGGCGTTGCACTATTACTTTCTTAAAATAGCGCTCTATTTTTGATGCATAAATAGGGGTGCGCAATAGTCTTTCGTCAGCAAAATCGAAATTATCAAAAAAATGCTCCTTATAATATCGGTAGATAAATGTAGAGTCAGGAGTGCCATCTTCTTTTAATGGTAACTCTGTTGGTATTTCGGGTTCTTGTGATGCTAGCAATACTTTTGAAAATAAACTATTCTTATGGTCGTCAATAAATTTTATTTTAGTCTCTTTTACTTTACTATTAATTTCCTGCTGTTGCTTTTTTATCTCATCTTGCCTTGCTTTGTCTCCTTCAACTTTTTTATATTCAGCATTTAATTTGGAGCTTTTTCTACCATATACATTTATATCATCAAGGTAGGCGTAGAAATTTGAATTGTCGTCACTACCCTTAATATCCATTTTGTTAATAGGGTCTTTTGGGTCAGTTTCTAAAGAGAAATGTTGGTCTTCATCAATTATAATCTCAAAATATTGTTTGTTCTGAAATACTACTAAATAAATTCCGCCTTTTAATGGCTCATTTCCAGCAAAAGTATAACTTCCTTTATGAAGATATCCTGTGTCAACTTTCATATTAGTATTGCCATAGTAGCTAACTAATAATATGCTAGTGTCTTTTGACTCAGTAAGTTTTACATTTATATTATATGCATCTTTTTGAGCAGATAATCCTAAACTTATTGATAGGAGAATTATTATTCCAATTATTTGTTTCATTCTTTTTTGCAATTTGGTTTTTATTATAGATATAATACGACAATAATATTCAATTATGGTTTATACATTTGTATATAAATTGTATTATTATAATATCTCATCATTTTCTTTTAATTCGAGAGCGTATATTAATGTGTGAATATGCTTTAGAGCTGAGGTTAATCTTGGTCCCCAATGTATTGCTAAGAACCTATGTGCGTCAGCAACAGCATTCTCTTTTGCTGCTAATTGATTCTTCTGAAATAATACCACAAAGTCTTTCATATCTTGGTATATGTCAGCAATATCCTCAGCTAAACTTGATTTCATCAATTCTCTATTTTGATCTACAACCCAGTAATACTCATCGTCGCCAAATTTGGTTTTTATATTCATAAATACACTTTGCCAGTGTTCTTCAGATACAAATCTTTCTGCAAAACTATTATCTACTTCCGATAATTCTGGTAGGAGTGAGCCTTTTACATACATTAGTGGCATTACTTTCTGATAAAAAGACAAAACATCTTTAATGTCTGTTTTCTCTACTCTTTCTGTAAACACACAAAACTCATGAGCTACTCTTATCAACTCCAATACTGTTGACGATTTTACTTTTTCTAAATTTTCTTTACTCATCTTCTTATAATTATTAATGTTTAATTGCCAGCCTTCGGTATAATTTTCTCATTTCATTCGGAAATCACTCTCCCGATAGTTATCAGGGACTGACGAATTCTTCATTCTAAATTCCTAATTCTTCATTCCAATAGTGTATAAGTAACGTCAAGGTTGAGGTGGATACTATGTTGATGATTAGGAGTTTACAATAGTAAATAACTAATTAGCAGCATAAGCCCAACGAAAAGATTGGCGTTTCTTATAACTATTTAGTAGGCGTCTTTTTTACCTTTGTTGATGGCAGGTAATCCTTTATCCATCCACTCTGGCATAGGTTTATTTTTCAAATAATGATCAAAAAACTGCATCATTCTTATGCTTAAATCTACTCTATTGGGCCACTTCATTAAGTTATGACCATCGTTATTATATGTAAGCATCCAAGCTTCTTTATCCAAACGGCGCAAAGCTACAAAATATTCAATTCCTTGATACCAAGGAACAGCTCCATCTTTATCATTATGCATAATTAGGATTGGTGTATTTACTTTGTCAGCATGAAAAATAGGGGAGTTCTCAATATATAAATCAAGGCTGTCCCATAGAGTTACACCAATTCTGCTTTGTGTTTTCTCATACTGGAAAGCTCTGTTCATCCCTGTGCCCCAACGGATTCCACCATAAGCACTTGTCATATTGCTAACTGGAGCTCCAGACTCAGCACATGCATATATATCTGTCATTGTTACAAGCATGGCAGTTTGGTATCCTCCCCAACTTTGTCCTTGCATTCCAATTTTATCACCATCTATCCATGAGTTTTTCTTCATAAATTCAGTACCACTTACAATGGCATTATAGGCAGATTTTGCTGGGTGGCCAGTTTTGTATGTAATATCGGGCACAAATACAATATATCCATTACTCACATACTCCGTAAAATTAATAATAGAGTGACTAGGCTTTGGAATATAATGATTATGAATATCATTTGAGTAACGCTCATAAAAATATACAAGCATAGGATATTGCTTTGTGCTGTCAAAATTCTCAGGCTTGTAAATCAATCCTTCCAACTCTTGACCATCGAATGCAGTCCATTTAGTGAGCTCTACTGTGCCCCAATTATAATTTTTTTGTTGAGGATTAGTATTTGATATTTTATTTATATTATCAAAATCTATGGTAGTGATATTCAAATCAGGAAATTCAGTAAAAGAACTTCTACGGAAAATAATAATATTACTATTTTTAGCTTTTGAAGGATAGTAGTATCTGTGGTCAGAGTTTATTAATTCTTTAGGATCTGATTTTTCATCCAAATTAAGTGAAAAATATCCTCCAGATTTATTCTTTTCGTTAAAGCCACGTAGTAGGTGTGGATTTTCTTCATTTAAATACTTATGCTCCTCTCTATCTAATGTTATTTCACTAAAACGGATATTGTTTTTGCGACCAAAGGCTTTAGTTATGTTCTCTGGAGCTTGATTGCCTGATGGGTCAAGTTTCCATAAATCATATCTATCAGCTACAACAAAATATTTGTCTCTGGTATACCATCCTTCAATTCCATATGCTCTAGCTTCGTTTGGCGTATCATGCTCTTCGTTATAAAAGTTTACATCTAGTTTCGATGTTAGGTTTATATGTATTCTAGCTTTTATATCGTAAGAATACCATGCTTTATCTTTAAAATACACAACATAAGTTCCATTTGGAGAAATACGAATACTTCCTTGAAAATGCTCTAAAATTAATTCCTTGCTACCATCATGAGTATTTATTACATAGTAATTGGAGTACCACCCATCCCAACTTTGCTCCTTGGCAAAGCTTATATCATCAACACCTAATGCAAAGTGTGATTTGTCATTTATTGCAAAACGAATTGTTCTTACAGTTGAATCAGCAAGCTGAATTATCTCTTTATTTGTTACGTCATATTGTGCTAAATAAGTTCTTTTCTTCTCCTTAGAGGCCTGTAATTTTTGTTGAGGCTGCAACAATTTGTCTTGGTAATTCCAAATATCAACATGGTATTTCTCATTGGCTAATAAAGTATCCTCAGGCTCTTGGGTTGGCTTAGGAGCTGTGCCAAAGTACATCTTATTTCCATTTTTGCTAAACCAAGGAGTATAGTTATCACTAGGGCTATAATCTTTTGGTATAAACCCACTCGTTGTGTCAGCAATCATTGAAATCTCATTAGTTTTATCATTCCAATAATATAAATTAAATACCTTATTCTCTTTTGCTGTATCTGTTGCAAAAAGCAATGCTATTTGAGTACCATCTCTGCTAATTCCTATATTTCCGCCAGTTCCGGTTTTATTAATAATGGTATCAGTATTTCCATTATCTAGTTTATACCTTATTAGGGTAGTATTGTTTGTGCTGTCTTCTTTTGTTATTGTTTCTACATAAAAGAAAGAGTCATCATAATTGAACCCCCAATCATCGGCCTTTTTATAATTCAATGAAATATTTGTTATGGGGTTTAGCAATACAATATTATCACCTTTTTGTTTTATAGGTTTTATAGGAGTATCTTTTTTCTTTTTTCCAAAAATCCACCATCCTTTTTTATCTTTCTTAGTATTCTCTTTCTTTTCAGATTGGTCTATATACGAAATCCAAGATTCGCCTCTATCTGTAATGTCAAATGATTTTACCATTGCAATTTTAATAATGGAATCTCCTACGAAATTCCATATTCCAAGGCTATCCTTAGGAAGTTTCTTTTTAGGAGTTTTAGCAAGTTTTAATTTTCTAAGGCTATCATATTGCGGTACAATCTTAAAAACCATAAATTTAGAAGAAGGAGCAAATTCTGCTTTTATTCCTCTAGCTACGGAATCAAGTTTTCCTGTTTCGGTATTATATAAGTATAAGAACCCATCGCCTTTTTGTGGTTTTATTTGGTATGTTACCCAAAGTCCATCGTTTGAGACTTTTTGATTGCTAATAAGTCTCCAGTCAGTATATACGTCGTGAGTTAAAACAGGCTTTGAGCTTTGTGCAATCACTGTGTTTATAGCAAATAATGTCAGTATTATTAGAAAAAAATTTTTGTTCATATTGTCTGTATTATTTTTATTCAAAATTTAGCGTACAAATGTAGTAAAAAAGGATATAGGATAGAGGACAAGGATATAGGATAGCCAGGGCAAGGATATAAGACAAGGAAAAAGGACTAGGACTATGAAAAGGAGAGATTTGTTGTTCCTTGAAGATAAAAGAATCATTAAAATTAAATATTAATAACTAACAGTAACTAATTCTTAATTATTTACATTTCACTCTTCTCCCTTCACCCTTATTAATCTGCCCAATTGTCATTAAAAGCTACAATTTGTCAGTAATATTTTGAGTATAAAGGAAAAAAAGACAGTAAAAAAACAGAAAAAAGATAGAAAACCTCATTGGCATAGAAATTGAAAAAGGGAAAGTCGATAAGTATTAATTAGAATTATAAACAATATTAAAAATATATAGAAATGGGAAAAATAATAGGAATCGACTTAGGAACCACAAACTCATGTGTGTCTGTAATGGAAGGAAATGAGCCAGTTGTTATACCTAATAGCGAAGGAAAAAGAACTACTCCATCAATAATAGGATTTGTAAAAGATGGAGAGCGCAAAGTAGGAGATCCTGCAAAGCGTCAGGCAATCACCAATCCAGAGAAAACTATTTCATCTATTAAGAGATTTATGGGTGAAAGCTATGACCAAGTAAGCAAAGAAATATCTAGAATGTCTTATAAGGTTATTAAAACAGCGAATAATCAACCAAAAGTAAAGATTGATGATCGTGATTTCTCACCACAAGAATTATCAGCAATGATTCTTCAGAAGATGAAGAAAACTGCTGAGGATTATCTTGGACAAGAGGTAACAGAGGCTGTTATTACAGTTCCTGCTTATTTTTCTGACTCACAACGTCAGGCTACAAAAGAAGCTGGTGTTATTGCAGGTTTAGAAGTTAAACGTATTATTAATGAGCCTACAGCAGCAGCCCTTGCTTATGGTTTGGATAAAAGTGATAGCGACAAAACTATTGCAGTATTTGACCTTGGTGGTGGTACTTTTGATATCTCAATTCTTGAATTAGGAGATGGTGTATTTGAAGTAAAATCTACAAATGGTGATACTCACCTTGGTGGCGATGACTTTGACCACGTAATTATAGAGTGGTTAGCAGAAGAGTTTAAAGCAGATGAGAATTTAGACTTACGTAAAGACCCAATGGCATTGCAGCGTTTGAAAGAAGCTGCTGAAAAAGCTAAAGTTGAGCTTTCTAGTTCTAGCTCTACAGAAATAAACTTGCCATATATTATGCCTGTTGATGGTGTGCCTAAGCACTTAGTGCGTACACTTTCTCGTGCTAAATTTGAGCAATTGGCCGACAAATTGATTCAAGCGACTATTACTCCTTGTAAAGCAGCTCTTAAAGATGCTGGAATGAATACTAGTGATATTGATGAGATAATTCTTGTTGGAGGATCAACTCGTATTCCTGCAATTCAAGAGGTTGTTGAGAAATTCTTCGGTAAATCTCCTTCTAAAGGTGTAAATCCTGATGAAGTAGTTGCTGTAGGTGCTGCAATTCAAGGTGGTGTACTTTCGGGTGATGTTAAGGATGTACTTCTTTTAGATGTAACTCCACTTTCACTAGGAATTGAAACTCTTGGCGGTGTAATGACTAAGCTTATTGATGCTAATACTACTATTCCTACTAAGAAGTCAGAGACATTCTCTACTGCTGCTGATAATCAGCCTTCTGTAGAAATTCACGTATTGCAAGGAGAGCGTCCAATGGCTAACCAAAATAAGAATATTGGACGTTTCCACTTAGATGGTATTCCACCAGCACAACGTGGTATTCCTCAGATTGAAGTAACATTTGATATTGATGCAAATGGTATTCTAAGCGTTAGTGCTAAAGATAAGTCAACTGGTAAAGAGCAGAAAATACGTATTGAAGCTTCTTCTGGATTATCTGATGAGGAAATCCAACAAATGAAAGCTGATGCAGAAGCTAATGCTGATGCTGATATGAAAGAGAAAGAGAAAGTTGATAAGATAAATTCAGCTGATGCTTTAATCTTTCAAACAGAGAAGCAACTTAAAGAATACGGCGAGAAATTATCAGATGATAAAAAGGCTCCAATTGAAGAGGCTTTAACTTCTCTAAAAGAAGTGCATAAGAATCAGGATATTGAAGGCATTGATCGCGAAATGGAGAAATTGAACGAAGCATGGAAAGCTGCTAGCGAAGAAATGTATGCAGCAACTCAAGCTGCTGAAGGTGGTGCACAGCCAGGTGCTGATGCAGGAGCTCAAGGAGCGCCAAACCAAGGTGGCGACGATGAGGTTCAGGATGTTGACTTCGAAGAAGTGAAATAATACCTTAATAAATTAAGGGTAAATAATACGGCCACTCGCTTTTTGCGAGTGGCCTTTTTTGTAACACGGGCTTCCATCCTTTAGTTCTTTTATGTAACACGGGCTTCTAGCCCGTAGTTCCTAAATAGTGCCAGTAAGAAAATTCTGTATATTTGTGTTTTATTGCAAAGACGAAATAGTAATCTTTATTGTCATTGGGCAAGATGCCTGAGATACACATTTTTCAATTATAAATTATATTAAGAGAGTATCTTGCTCATGGTTCAATAAAATGTATCTTTACATTTATTAAGACCAATAAATACTATGATAAACAAAATCTACATTCTTATAATAATATCAGGCCTTTTAATTGCCTGCAACACTCAGCCAAAGCAACTTATTGCTCCAATTAATAAAGAACAAGTAAATATACTATTGGATAATTGGCATAAAGCAGCAGCAGAGGCTGATTTTGTTAGTTATTTTAGTTATCTGGATAGTAATTCAGTATTTGTTGGAACGGATAAAGAGGAGGTTTGGTCTAAGAAAGAGTTTATGGAGTTTAGCAAACCTTTTTTTGATAAAGGAAAAGCATGGGCTTTTGTGGCTAAGGAGAGAAATATTTACCAAACATCATCCTTAGAAATTTTATATTTTGATGAGGTATTGGATACGTGGATGGGGGAATGCAGGGGCTCTGGAGTTATACAATATACTATAGATGGAAAGTGGAAGATAAAGCATTATGTTTTGTCTGTAATCATTCCGAATGATAAAATTAAAGATGTACTTAATGTACTTTAGTGAAAAAAGAAGAAGAAATAGTTGAAGTTAGTGATTATTAACTATCTTTGCAATCTGAAATATTATTATGCAAACAGAAAGACAAACTCAAATTATAGAAAAATCAATTGAACTAATTGCCACACTTGGTATACAAGGTTTTACTATAAAAAATCTTGCTAAAGTAATTGGTATTTCCGAACCTGCTATCTATCGCCATTTTGATCATAAAACTGATATTCTAATAACCATTTTGGATAATTTTAAGGAAATGGGGGAGTTTATGACTCTAATGAGTAATAATAGTGATGATACTGCCATTGAAAAAATTGAGTTTTTATTTACCAAAATGATGGAAATATTTATTGAGCAACCAGCTATTATTTCAGTTATATTTTCAGAAGAGATTTTTAAGAACGATGAAATTCTTAAGGAAAAAATTGTAGAAATTCATAATATGCACCAGCTAAATATTGAGATGATTGTTGAAAGTGGGCAATTGAATAAAGATATTAGATCGGATATTGATAAAAGTAGTTTGGCTTTAATATTTATGGGTTCACTTCGCTTATTGGTAAAGAGATGGGATTTGAATAATCAAAATTTTGACCTGAATAAAGAGGGCGCAAAATTATTAAATACGTTTAAACTATTAACTAACTAAATATTTTTTTACTAGTTTAGTTAGTTAACATTAACTATATACATTATTATATGAATTTGAAATTGATTTTTATATTTATAATTGGCTTGTTGTCAATTATATTAATACCAAAAGCATCCATTGCCTGCGAAATAGAAATGAAGGTAATAAAAGGAAATAAGGATAGTTATAAAAAAGGTGATACTATAGTTGTATTAGTTGATGTAGCTTTAACTCATCGTTCGTGCCCTGTTGCAATGAAAAAGACTAAGTTTAAACTCACCGGACTTAAGGTTATTAAATCTACTCCTTGGAAACAAAAGTCGACTAATGATTGGCAACGTAAGCTAATGATTGTAGTTACAGATACAAGTAATGGAAAGCTTAATCTGACAGCCGTTCGTGAATGTGAAAAGGATGGTGGGTTTGGAACCTTAAAACTTGAAGTTAGTGAATAGAAAATTTTAAATTATGATAAATAAAATATTAGTTTTATTATTAGTTGTTAGTCTTTCATTTGTTTCTAAATCAGGTATTGCTCAAGAATTTGATGATGGTAAAGATACAACTCAATTAATTGTAGAATCTGCAGCAGATGATGAGTTTTCTAGTGATGAATTCTCGTCAGGCGAAGATAGTTTTAGTAATTCAGATGATGATAGTTTTAGTAATTCAGATGATGA
>JAOZPM010000009.1:30945-36103 GCA_029932765.1 Bacteroidales bacterium
GCGAAGATAGTTTTAGTAATTCAGATGATGATAGTTTTAGTAATTCAGATGATGAATTTTCTGATTTTTCTGAATCTGACGAATCTTTTTCAGAAAAAACATCGATAAATTGGCATAGGTTTAATTGGGCAATCGGGATATTGTTTTTCACCTTATTAGCAGGTATTTTGGTACGCTATGAAAAAGCTCAGAAACTTCGTCCAATATTCTTACTAGCTGCAGTTGTGATACTTGGTTTTTATAGAGGAGGCCCAGGAATTATTTCAAGCTTTCAGAATACATATTTAGTATTAATTGGTGTATCATGGAAATGGACTGCTACTGTGTTATTTGTAGGTGTTATTATTCTTACATATTTTCAGGGCAAGGTTTTTTGCGGATGGATTTGTTACCTAGGAGCTATTCAGGAATTTTTGTATATAGGTAAGATTAAAATATTTCAGACGGAAAAAGCACAAAAAGTAATGCGTATTATACGATATGTATTATTGGCTTTAATATTATTACAATTAACTATAACACAGTCGATAGAGTGGAGTAGGATAGGACCTTTTAAGGTTATATTTAATTTATTTTCACCCAATATTACAGGATATATATTATTGGTAATATTATTACTAAGCTCATTATTTATTCACCGTCCATTCTGTAAAGTTGTATGTCCGGCAGGGCTTATTTTTGGATGGGTTACAAAGCTTCCTGGCGCATCGGTATTAGGAATTACGGATTCTTGTGCTGGCTGTAAAACATGTAATACTTCTTGCCAAATAAATGCTATAACAAGAGATGATAAAACTTCAAAGCTTGATAATCAAGAGTGTATTATGTGCGGAGAGTGTTTAAGCGATTGTAAGATAAGCAGTATTCAACCATTTAAGAAAAGCAATAAACATAAAAATAAGATTATATTAAAAGGTATTAAGAAGTTAAAAACATAGGCAGATGAAAACTAAACGTATACTATTGTTATTACCATTATTTTTATTAATAACATTTTCTGGCAATGCGCAAATGTATTGCAGAAGTATGTTGGGTGCACACCTAACTCCATTTACAAAGGACGGAAATTTATTATGGGCATTAGAAGCCACTGTAGCTCCAGGTGTAATGTCTAGTCCTGTAGATTCTCTCGGAAATACAATATTAAATGGGGGAATGTTATTGGGAGCCTTAGATTATAGTTTTATGTCTAATAAAAGCCATTTGTATATAGAGGGTGGATTTAAAAATTGGACAAATTCTGAATTTGTTGATGATTCTCTTTTTAAAAAAAGTCAGCATTTTGGAATGCGTCAAGCTTTCTATTCATACTCAACAGAAGGATTAAAGCTAAAAGTGGGTTTGCATGAAACACGTTTAGGAGATTTTTTCCTTATCGACGAAAGAGTTCTGGGAGTTAGTATTGATAAAGAAATTGGTGCTTTTACAATTAATGCAAGAGGAGGAACTGTTACCAAAAGTTTTGCTCGCATGGGTAAGTTTTGCGCAAACAGACATCTTTATAGTTTAGTAAATAAGAATTTTACTGAACAGATTGGTAGTAAGGTAGGCGAAACTAATCTGGTTGGTTTAGCTATTAATTGGGATCCACATTATAAAAAATCTCAAGATAATAATTCTAACTCTGAAGATGAGTTTGCAGAGTCTGATGAATTTAATCAAAGTGATGAATTCCACGAAAATCATGATTTTAATGAATTTGGAAGCTCAGATGAGTTTTTGGAAACTGAAACTGAAAAAGAAAAGTCCAAAGTTAGAATTACTAATGTTGGTGTTATTATTTATGATGAATTTGGTTCTGATAAATATATTCCTGATAATAAGTTTTATACAGGTTTCTTAGTAGATATAGATTTTCCGTTTGGTATTTTTATGCAAACAGGTAGTATCTATCAATCCATGAAAAATAATAATACGTTTGTTTATATAGCCAAATTTGGCAAAAGCCAATCTTGGGATAATGGTTCATTAACAAAGCTCTCTGGAGCATATATTGGTAAAACAAATATTGATAATGCTGCTGTTTTTCAACCTATTTTTAGTAATCTTTTTATAGGAGAGGTTATGAGAATGGATGCAACAGAATTCCCTCTTTGGCAGTTAGCTTTTAAGCATCGTTTTCCTGGTAAATTAAAATTGCATTTTGCAATTAAGGCTGTTGGTCAATTGGAAGATGCTAGAACTAATGAGCAAGATATAGAGTTTGGGATTTTGGCTTTCAATAAACACCTTAAGATTACTCTAATTGGAAGTAGAGTTGAAACATTGGCTTTGCCCAATGAGTTTTATATGGCAAGAGTAGAAATGAGATTAGCATTCTAAATTAATCTTATTATGTAGCTTTGTATAACGGTCATTCTTGGGCGTTTCCATTCTCAACTATATTTATAGTATCTTTTGTTTAACCAAATTATAATTTGTAATTATTTTATTACTGAAGAATAATTATCATTTAAACGCGTTTGCTAAGTAATGTCTGCCCGAAAACTACCTATTTTTGTGTCTTTGATAAGAAAGGACTAAATATAAGGCCTTTGAAGTTTTTTAAACTAAGGAGTTTACGTTTGTAATTGACTGTTTCAAAAACAAGAATAACGCAATATTTGGTGTTTTCTTGCAAAGACTAACTAAGGATTATTAGCTTGATAAAAGCAAAATAAAAATACCATATCTTTGCCTTATAAATTAATGAATTATGACAAGAATTATACTATTAGTATCTAGCGTACTATTTACAATATTTGCTTTTGCTCAAAGCGAGGAGGATTATTATGATGGTAACCATATGCGTTATGATGATTATGTTTATAGTGAGAATTTTAAAAGCGTTAAATTGTATAAGTCTGGTTTTGATTTGAGCTCCCCTGTAATAGAACTTGGAAGTGGGCAGTCTCTAACTCTAACTTTTGATGACCTAAATGCTGAAGCAACTACATACTATTATACATTTATTCTATGTAATGCCGATTGGACTCCTGCAGATGTACTTTCTATGGAGTATATAGATGGTATAAATGAGGAGTACTTTAATGCAAATACAACATCCTTTAATACTACAATTACCTATACCCATTATAGAGTACAACTTCCTTCTAAAAATATACGATTTACTAAATCTGGAAATTATTTGTTGAAAGTATATTCTGATGATAATCCAGACCAAGCGCTGATTACTCGTAGAATGTATGTTATTGAGAATAGAGTTAGTGTAGAAACTCAATATCAGATGGCAAATTCGCCACAGTATAGAGCCACTCATCAGGAGATGTTTATTAAGGTTATGCGATCAGGCTACCCTATGCCTAATGTTTATGAAGATTTTACAATGGTAATTCAGCAAAATGGTAGAAAAGATAATATGATTGTAAAGCATCAACCTAAGATAATGAATGATGAGTTTTTGTATTTTAATACAATCAATGATATTCTTTTTGATGCAAATAATGAATTTAGAGTGCTGGATATTAGAAGTTTAAAAACACCTTCGGCAAATATTAATACTATTGATTATAGTTCTGCAGGATATCAAGTTAATTTATTATCTGATGAAAGTCGGACAAGATATTTAAAGTACGACGACTTGAATGGTAATTTTTCTATAATTGATTGGGACGACCCACAGCTTAGCGGTCAAATAGAGGCAGATTATGCTTTTGTTGATTTTGATTTCAGAACCGATTCAGTACTTTCCAATGGTGGAATATATGTTGTTGGAGCTTTAACAGATTGGCGTATCGATAATTCATCGCGTATGGCATACAATAGGTTAACAAAAAGTTATACTACTTCATTATTATTGAAACAAGGGTTTTATAATTACCAATATGTTTATGTGCCAAATAATTCAATTAAAGGTCTTTCGGCACCTTTCGAAGGCAATTATAGCGAAACAGTGAATAAGTATACTATTTATGTTTATTATAAAGACCAAGGTGAATATTGGGACCGCTTGATTGGTTATTCAATAATAAATGAACAATAATAAGACTTTAATGCTATTATGCGAATAGTTTACCTATTTTTATTTCTTTCTTTTGTAGGCTTATTGAGCGCTCAAAAATTGGATAAGATAAATAGCAAGCTAGATAAGCTTGCTAGCTGGTCTGATACAAACTATGTTTATACTTATCCTCATAAGATTACAATAAGTTCTACTTTTTATTTGCGAACAAATAGCTTTTCTATTGAAGATAAT
Organism: Bacteroidales bacterium; assembly: GCA_029932765.1. Classification (GTDB taxonomy): domain Bacteria; phylum Bacteroidota; class Bacteroidia; order Bacteroidales; family UBA1556; genus UBA6267. The sequence continues at coordinate 35,141 of JAOZPM010000009.1, forward strand.
AAAGGTGAAGGCAAAGATATAGTTTATAAGCCCAATACGCCTATGAAACTTGCCATTTCTGCTTCGTATAAATGGTTGAGTTTGGGCGTCGCTTTCAAAATACCATCTTACCTTAATGATAAGGGAAATACGGAATCTTTTTCTTTATATTTAGGTACTCAAACCCATTATGCAAATTGGGGATTAGATTTTTATTTGATAAAGAATAAAGGATATTACTTGGCAAACCCCGAGGGTTTGATTGATGGCTGGACAGATAGACAAGCATACCCTTTTCGTAGTGATTTGCAAACAATAAATATTGGGTTATCTTCTCATATTGTACTATCACGTAAACTATCATTAAAAGCGGCACTTAATCAAACAGAGAAACAGCTTAAAAGTGCAGGAGGTTTTGCTTTACAAACGGGGATAGATTTTTCGAATCTACAAAGTGATTCTACTCTAATTCCTATATCACAACAGCAACACTATAGTTCTGCCACATTATTTCGCCAGGGAGGGTATTTAAGCATTAATTTAAGACCAGGTTATGCTTATACCTATGTTTATAAAGATTTTTATACAACAACATTTGCTTTGGTAGGAGTTGGATTTCAGGTTCAAACCTACCAAATAAGTGAAGATAGAAGTTGGGGAGCCCAAATAATGCCACAATTCCGCTTTCAACAAGTAATAGGTTATAATTCAGAAAATGCATTTATTAAATTAATGTTTGTTTATAGCGTTTATAGTTATAAGGTGCAAAGATTAAAATTGAATAATAATTTTATGCTAATAAGTCTGGGTGGAGGTTTAAGATTTAATTGATAATCATTGAATTAACAGTGTTTTATAACTATTATTTTGTACTGTGATTAATATTCCTAATTGTATTATTTATACTTCTAAACATTAAATACATTATATAATTAGTATGGTAATAAATGCTGTTGAAACTGATTAATACTGGTTTTCTTTACG
>JAOZPM010000091.1:0-759 GCA_029932765.1 Bacteroidales bacterium
CTCGGGCATCTTGCCCGATGATGATACATGAATAATAAACAACGGGCAAGATGCCCGTGTTACTCTACAAATCTGCTATTTTGCCAGTGAGGCGGTGACTTAGAGTTACCGTCTCACTATACGTCACACTTTTTATAGCTAAGCCATCTAATCAAGATACGATATGGCTTTTTTTTGTATCTTGCAGCATCACAAATTAACAACAACAAAACACTCCGTATAATGAAACATTTTTCTAAACTCATACTTTTAGTATTTATACTATTTAGCTTAAACACTACTGCTCAAGAAGAACCCAAATACTCAAGAGTGTTGACCTACTCGCAGATGATGGAGGAGATTATTAATTGTAAGGAGGAAGAATATAGGTTGGAGAATGCTTTGATTGAATCCGACAATTATCAGGCTCTTGATAGTGTGGTAATAAATTCCCATATAGCACTCATAGGCCTAACCTTGAATAATGTCGATTTGAAATTTAATAATTTTGTTTTTAATAAAGGATTAATTATCGATCTTAAAGAGGACTATAATAATACAAGTTCTTTCATACTAATTGATAATAGCATAATAAATAAACTCTATATATCTATACAGCATAGTTCATTTATTAGAATAAAAAGATGTGTCGTAAATAATAGTTTTCATTTGTTTGGAAATGTAGAGGGACACAGTAATATAGAGATCGTTAATAGTGAGTTTAATATTGGTAATAGTGCAATTATAAATGACACTATAGTACCTAGGATATCAGGAAGA
>JAOZPM010000091.1:769-12348 GCA_029932765.1 Bacteroidales bacterium
GGAAGAATATCTCTGTCAGAGAAAGTAAATTTAAAAATACTAAGTTCAGTATTTAATTCAACTATTAAGAATAGTTGGTTTGAATTTAGTGGAGAAGTATTTAATTTTGAGATAGATTCATGTATATTTAATACTGAAGTAAAACTTGGTGAGCTTGCAGTAATTAAGGATTATAATATTACAAATTCAGAGTTTCTACAAAGCGTAGACATGCAAGGTGTAGTTTTCCCTGCTTCTAATTTAGTTGATTTAAGATGGGAACAATTTATTAGTAATATTGGAATAATAGTAACAGAACAAATGGTTTGGTTTTCCACAGAGGTTATGATAGGTCAAGTATTAATGGAAATTTATATTAGTGCAGATATAAACCAAGCTAGAAATACAAAATATTATTATAAGCTTACCTCAACTTATAAAAAACTACTCAGTATCTACAAAGACCGTGGTGACCTAGAGTCGCAGAATGCTTGCTATGTAGCCATGAAGGATATGGAAACCGTACGCTTAGAGTATTTGTACCGCAGCAATAAAAGTGTTAAAACATATCTCTATTGGAAGCTAAACTTATTCCTTAAATACTTTGCTGAATATGGCACTAGCCCTGTGCGCTCAGTTATGGTATCAATGTGGGTGATTCTCGCTTTTTCACTTATTTACTTCTTTCTTTACAGCGATTGGGATCAGATAGATAGGAAATTTCTTATTGCTAAGCATCGAAAATTATTGGAATATTTTAGCAAGGAGCTGAAATTAGAGGATTTTTATATTGATAGTTATAAAGATGATTTTGACGAGTACGAAACTTATAAAAACGAACTTGAAACAAGTAAAATTGGAGTTCCATTTCTTATTAGAATATTAGGCAAACCATTATATTATTCATCCTTATTCAAACACAATCTTATGGTATGGATATATAATAAGTCTGAGATTTTACAAGGAAAATGGAGTGATCTGAATACCGGCAGAAAAATATATGTGAGTATAGTTGTTGGGTTTTCAATTTTAGTTTATATAACATACCTTATAATTATAAGAATCCTTAATTCTTTAATGCTCAGTATAAACACATTCTCCACTCTAGGCTTTGGAAATATCCCTGTACAAGGTGGTGCTCGATATATTGCAATTTTAGAAGGATTTATTGGTTGGTTTCTACTAAGTATATTCAGTGTAGCATTAATAAGCCAGATATTGCAGGGGTAAGTTATATTAGATGGAGTATTGTTTCTCGGGCATCTTGCCCGATGATGATACATGAATAATAAACAACGGGCAAGATGCCGTGTTACATATAAAATCACATATTATATGAGTATTATATTATGTAGAAAACCTGATGCGAAGGAAAGTATACTATAATTTTAATAAAATCTTTCCTCCACTCATATTACTCTTATAAGACTCTATGGCATCAGCAACTTTATCCATTTCATAAATATCCTTTACGTCTGTTTTAAGTTCCGTTTTAATAAGTTTTTTGGCCTTCGATACATTCGATAACTTACTAAGAATACTAAGTTCCGAAGTATAATCGCCAAGGTAAAACCCTTCTATTTTCTTTTTATTTTGAAGCAAAGTACGAGCATCAAAGTGCACCTCTTGTTCCGATAGATTTGCATAAAGATAAATATGCGAACCTTTGGGGCTAACCTCCACAAAATCGGCTGTGGAATCACCTCCTATGGCATCAAAATAAAGCTTGGCATTCATTTTATGGCACACCTCCTTAAGTTCTTCCTTATAATTTTTCCAACTACTATCAATAACTGTAGTAGATCCTAGGGATTTAAGCGCTTCTAGTTGATGTTGACTTCGTACAATACTTATTACATCTATTCCTTTCAAAAGCCCATATTTATGTATCATTTTGCCAAGAGCACCACCAGCGGCATTATTCACAATTACACTTTGCTTCAATCTCTTTGCCATATCAATAAACGAAATAGCAGTTAGTGGATTTACAATTAATGCCGTAGCCTCTTCAAAACTAATTTCATTACCAATGGGGATTACATTCATAGCCGAGGTAACCATATACTCTGCCCAGCAGCCACCAAAAGAATGCGTGGCGGTACAGCTTACTCGCTTTCCTTTACGAAGGCTCGCAATAACACCTCCACCATGCGAAACAACTGTACCGCTACCTTCAATACCCGGCACTATCGGGAAGCTTGGTTTTTCGGCATAAGTACCTTGCAACATACTTAAATCAGATGGATTGATGGACGCAAACTCCATTTTTATAAGTACTTGACCCTTTTCAGGATTTGGAATCGGAATTTCCTTAATAGATAACTCCCCACCAAGTTTTTCTTGTACTATAGCTCGCATTATTAAAGGTAGTTTTTTCATATGATGATTTGTAATATTTTGCATTGCGAAGATAATTATTTCTATCATGTATTTAGGTTTTACTGTATGATTATATTCAAATATTGAGAAATAAATCTACAATAAGTGCTTCTAATCTAAATAAGAATTTAAAAATACAGTGAGAAAACTTATCAAAAATAGTCTATTTCATTAATATACTGACAGCTACGATATCTAACAAAAACATTAATAATTATTTAGTCTAATTCTAAATAAGTAATTTTTTTTAGTACTTTTATGGTTCTCTAAGAGAGTAGAAACCTATTTTTTACGAATACAATAATTATGGCTAGTTTAGATAAGAAAGCAGACGACAGTATCAATACTGTTATGCAAATTTTCACAAACTATTTAGAAAAAAAGGGACACAGAAAGACTCCTGAACGTTTCACTATTTTACGCGAAGTATACAATCACGATTCGCATTTTGATATTGAGACATTATATCTAAAGATGAAGAAGAATAAATATCGTGTTAGTCGTGCTACACTGTATAATACCATTGACTTACTTCAAAATTGCAAACTAGTAACAAAGCATCAGTTTGGTGCTCAAAGTGCTCAATTCGAAAAATCTTATAAATTTAAGCAGCACGACCATATTATTTGTTCGGACAACGGAAAAATTATCGAATTTTGTGACCCTAGGATTCAAGAGATTCAAGATTCCCTGGAAAAACTTTTTAATATAAAGATTAGTTATCATTCTCTTACCTTTTACGCAGATTGCGAAGATGGTAATACAGTTATGGTTCAATCTTTTAATAGCGCTAATGATAAAGAATCATAATTTTCAGAATTGCTGAATTTAATGGTTTTTTATAAATTACTGTGTCGTTTAATTTAATAATAAGCCGCGGCTTAAACCCTATTTTTAATGAAAAAAGAAAATAAAGTTGATATTCTTCTCGGATTGCAGTGGGGAGACGAAGGAAAAGGAAAAATTGTAGATGTTTTTACTCCTAATTACGATATTATTGCTCGTTTTCAGGGAGGTCCAAATGCTGGTCACACACTAGAGTTTAATGGTCAGAAACATGTGTTACATACTATACCCTCAGGCATTTTTCATAAAAACACATTAAATATTATTGGTAATGGTGTAATTATGGATTTGAAGATTATGCAGGAAGAACTTGATAATCTTTATGAAAAAGGAGCTGACCCAAAAGAGAATTTGTATATTTCAAAAAAGTGCCATCTTATAACTCCTAGCCACCGATTGCTTGATGCTGTATACGAAGCGGCAAAGGGGAAAGACAAAATAGGCTCCACTTTAAAGGGAATTGGCCCTACATATACTGATAAAACTGCTCGCTTGGGTTTAAGAATGGGCGATGTGCTTATGGATAATTTCCAAGAGAGATATGATAAACTAAAATCTCGTCATTTGGTAATTGCCAAAGATTTTGATTTTGACATTAGCGCCCATAAAATTGACAACCTTAGTTTTAATGATTATGAGGCAAAATGGCTAAAAGCCACAAGTATTGCCACCGAATATAGATTAATTGACAGCGAACAATTTATTAATGACAACTTAAAAGCTGGAAAGACTATTCTTGCCGAAGGTGCACAAGGCACATTATTAGATGTTGACTTTGGATCTTATCCTTTTGTAACTTCGTCAAACACTATTAGTGCTGCTGTATGTACAGGCTTAGGAGTTGCGCCAAACAAAATTGGCAAAACCTTTGGTGTTTTTAAAGCCTACTGCACAAGAGTAGGTAGTGGACCGTTTCCTACTGAGTTGTTTGATAATGATGGACAACGATTACGCGATAATGGCCACGAATATGGATCTACAACAGGTCGCCCACGCCGCTGTGGCTGGTTAGATATTCCTGCTCTTAAATATTCGATAATGATAAATGGCGTTACTGACCTTATTATAACTAAGGCTGATGTAATGGACGATTTCAATAGCTTTGATGTATGTACTCATTATAATTATAATGACGAAACTCTTGAATATATGCCTTATGAAATCCTTGATGATAAATTAGGCTCTATATTAGAAACAAAAAAAGGTTGGAATACTGATATTACTAAAGCTCAAAGCATGGATGATTTACCAGCTGAGTTTATTGATTATATTAAATATATTGAAAAAACAGTAGAATGCCCTATTTCGGTAGTATCTGTTGGTCCTGATAGAGCTCAGACTATTATTCGTTAGGCATTTGCTCAAAACATAAATAATAAAGTCAGAAATAATCTTATTATTTCTGACTTTTTTTATGCATTATTGTATAAACACTTCGTGACAGTGTAAATATAGAATTGTGCTAATTACTCTAACTATTTTTCTAAGTTTAGGAATAATTACATTACCTTCGTGTCAACTAATCACACTATTATGAGAGCTATATATATTTTTATAATTATTCTATTAAGTATAACTGTTTATTCGCAGACGATAATCTCTTCTTCACCTTACTCTAGAGTTAAATCTAATTATTCTCCAACACTAATGGTTACAGCTCAAAATAGTCATTTCAGCTCTGCCGATTCAAGTTTAGTTATTCTCACCAACTATTCCGACACCCTTTCCTTAAGAGCAAAATCTGCTACTGATGAGAATTTTTTATATTGTTATTTTACTAATTCAAATCCTGAGAATACAGGCTTTTACGATTTGTTTGTAATTAATAGTATTGATGATACTCTATTTCTAAAAGAAGCAATAATGTTTACTAAAACTACTCTTATTGCAGAAATAAGCCCTTATACACATCATAATAATTCATCATCGTCCATTACAATTTCATATATTTTTGGTGTCGGAAACAATAATTCTAGCATATCGGCCTATTTCTATAATTCGGAAAATGATACTATCTACCCAACTAATATAAACGTAATATCTGCTGACTCTTTAATAGTTGATTTCAATACTACCCAAAACACTCATGGCATATACAGCCTGATACTTTATAATAATACTGATAGTATTATTTATGTAAAAAATGCTATAAATATACTTAATGATAGTTATTCGCATATTTCAACGGTGTCTCCAGATACTTTTCATAATTATAATACTTTTCCTACAATTACTCTCCATGGCAGTAATACTCACTTTAGCCAAGCCGAGAATACTATATGGTTTCAAGAACCTTATAATTTTGAAGTTTCTCAAATAGATATAATAAATGACAGTACTATTAATATGAGAGTTGCAATTCCTATTGCTTGTAAAATTGATACTTATATTCCCAGCAATATAATAGGCTCTTTGTATAATTCAGTTGATAGTTTCCTAGGTTTCAATTTTTATGTGTATTTTTATGGTGGATTAGATGGGCACAATAGTAATAGTTCGGTAAGTATATTTCCAAATCCAGTTTCGGAAGGCAAATTAAATATTGTATTTACAAATAAGCCTACTTCTATCAGCACAGTAAATATCTATAATACTAATGGAAAATTAGTGCTGAGAAAAGATTTACTAAAGTCAATAAACAATCATATTATTGATATCTCAAACTTGACTAAAGGCGTTTACTTTTATAGTATTATAAATAGAAATGAGAAAAGTAGTGGGAAGTTTATTGTAATTTAAATTATAGGTAAAACTAGCATCTACTTACAAAGCCATCAATAAAACTCACTGTGGTTTCAAAATCTTCGATATAACCCATATGCGCAACATCATTAAGCATTAGCACCTCTACATGCTTGGGTATGGAAATTAAAGGCAGCATAATATCTAGAGTAGTACGAGGGTCTTGCTTGCCGATAATAAAGCAAATTGGAACATCTAATTTACTCAATACATTTGTTTTATCGGTACGATGGCGCATACCTTCAAGGGATGCAATTACCGATTCCTTGGAAATACTTCTTGCTTGTTCTTGCAGGTTTTTTATTTCTTCAGTATATTTTACTTGATTTTCTTTGGTGAATAAATCCGGGATAAACATGGAAATAAAGCTCTTATGATTATCCTTTACTACCTGTATGGCACGGCCTCTATTTATTTTCCCTTCTGTAGTGTCGGCCAATGCATGAGAGTGAAAAATGCCAAGTCCTTCTATCATTTCGGGAAACAAATCGGCAAAAGCCAATGCCATATAGCCACCCATACTATGACCAACAAAAACCGCCTTATCAATTGTAAGATAATGCAATACAGCTCTAACACTCTCTGCCATTAGCTCCATTGTATGAACGTCGCTCTGCATATCACTTTCGCCATGCCCAGGCAAATCAATGGCAATAACACGGTATTTTTTCGATAATCGTTCGGAAAACTTATTCCATATATTTCTATTTTCCAGAAAACCATGAAGAAGTATTAAATTCTGCCCTTTGCCTTCACTCTGATAGCTTATTGTGCTATTTTTGTATGTTATAGATCTAGTTTTTGGCATAATAGATAGGTTTTTAATAATTGTAAAACAACTAAATATAAAAGAATATTTTTTACTTTGTAGCCTCTAACGACCATTCCTTGGGGCTTAACCCACTAAGAATTTTATCCTCATTAATAATAAACTCCCCAATTTTATTGGAAGGGAGAGTTAGCACATATTTCTTTTTTGTACCTTCAACTCTTGCCGGAATATAGTCTCTTCTATATTGTGGATTAAGATTATCAATTATTTTAATATCAATATTGAGCCACTCTGCAAGCTTTGCAAACTCCAACTTTTTATAAATATAAACAGTATCAGTTTCGTAATAATGAAGTGATTCTTTCTCTATTTCTTGAATATTATGTGCATCATAATACTTCATCATATAGTTCACTGCAATAAAAGCAGGAACATAGTTCTGAGTTTCGCGAGGCAAATATGGACTAATCTCCCAATAATTAGTAGTATTCCCTCCTGCTCGGCGTATGGCTTTATTTACATTACCAGGGCCAGCATTATAAGCTGCTAATACAAGGTTCCAATCGTGGTATCTATCGTATAAATCACAAAAATGCTGACATGCAGCCTCTGTTGCCTTATAAATATTCATTCTATCGTCAACCCTAGAGCTACGATGCAAACCATACATTCTGCCAGTGCCAGGCATAAATTGCCATAAGCCCTGTGCTCCTACTCTGGATTTGGCCTTTGGATTAAGTGCCGATTCCACAATAGATAAGTATTTCAACTCCATAGGAATTTGATATTTATCTAGCATTTCTTCAAAAAGTGGAAAGTATAATTCTTTACGAACTAAAGCATGCTTGATAAGTCCTGCTCGGCGAGTAGAATAAAAGGCAATCATTCGCCTAACCTTATCATTATACTCAAAACTAAACGGACTTTTGGCATCCAATAATTCAATTCTTATACGATAAATTGAATCATTATAGGCAGGAATTGAGTCTATAGGGAAATCATATACCAAATCGCTAAAGCTAATAAAAGCACTATCGTCAAAGGTATAATCACTATAATACAGGCTATCGATATGCGAAAGCCCATTATCTTTGGTATTTGTTTGAGAAGAATCGGTCTCTATTTGACGATAATTACCCACACCAAAAGCAATGCTAGAGGTAATTATAAAAATAAAAACTATCAATAATCTCATTAACATATATTTACTACTTTTTATCTTTATCAGTATCTTCGGTAGGGTCTTTAACTCCTTGTTTAAATTCGCTAATACCTTTACCAACACCACGCATTAATTCTGGAATTTTTCTTCCACCAAAAAGCAATAAAACTATTACTAAAAGTATAATAATTTCAGTAGGGCCTAAGCCTCCGAATAACAAAATTGAATTCAGCATATTTATATAATTTTATAATTACATTAAAAAACAAAATTAAGTAAAAAAACACTAATTTTGATTTTTATAAAATGTAAATAGAAAAGTAAAGACTTTAGCCTATGTCAAAAATGCTTATGCTTGATTTTGAGGAAGAAATAAACTATTCGGTCATAGGAATAACTAGTAGTTTAAAGGACTATAGGTTGACTTTTTATATCAATAAGCTATCACATATTCAATTCAAACGTGTCGATCCTTTTGTTTTTCACCACAAAAACCAAGCTTTCACTTATAGTCTTTACATTTTTATCGACAATAAAAATCTTCGCAATTATTATCTAATCTCAAATAAGGCCAATTCTGTAAAACTCGTTCCAAAACTTCAGCATTTTGATTATCTACTATTCATGGATGGAGAAGTAGACGTGGATTTTACTAAAGAACTAGCAAAAGAGGTCAAAACATTTGATTATATTACTCTAACATCGGTAGTGGATTTTGCCGAGATTGACAAAATAAAAAACCTTCGCACTTCATTTGATATTCATTTGGATAAAGTGCTTTCAAATATATAGCCATTGTACCTAGTTAAACCTCCATATCTACTGCGCCGATTGAGCGACAAGAATATTCATTGGGAAGTAAAAACCCAGGAGAAGATACTTTACTATACTTTTGACGACGGCCCCATTCCTGAGCTTACTCCAAAAGTATTGCAAATACTTAAAAAGTATAATGCAAAGGCTACTTTTTTTATGGTTGCAGACAATATTCAGAAACATAAAGATGTATATCAACAAGTTATAGACGAGGGGCATGCCATTGGAAATCATAGTTATAATCATGTAAAGGGGTGGAAACTCAGTGATAAAGAGTATTACGACAATATTGAGCAAGCCAATAAAATAATAAATTCCAAGCTCTTCAGACCTCCTTATGGGCAAATTACCCCTAAGCAAATAAAGGAATTATCGAAGAAATACCATATAATTTTATGGTCGGTATTGAGTGGCGATTATGATAAAAAAACTAGCCCCGAAAAATGCCTAAATAATATTATTCGCAATGCAAAAAAGGGTTCAATTATTGTGTTACACGACAATATTAAAGCCGAAACTAATATGCTTTTTGCTTTAGAAGAAAGCCTAATTCATTATTCAAAATTGGGTTATAGATTTCATAATTTGGAAAACATATATGATTAAAAGCATTTACCATAAAGCATTCTTGATTATTATTAATAAGGCATTTTTGTTATTGATATTTTTTTTCGTTCTATTTTCTCAAAAATTATTCTCCCAATCACACAAAACCTATAACGATAGTATACAAAAGCATTATAATTTTATACTTGCCGCAAGCAATGGCAATGTAGAAGAAGTTAATAAAGCCATAAAAAAAGGTGTTTATATAAATCATAGGGACGCAGATGGAGGCACAGCTCTTTTTTATGCTGTTGGCGCTGAGCATGCTGAAATAGTAAAAATACTTCTTTACTACGATGCCGACCCAAATATAGGTTTGCATAATGGATTCTCTCCCCTAATGAATGCTTCTAGTTTTAGTTTTGAGATGGCAAAATTATTGCTTCTAAAGCCTCAAACAAAACTAGATATATACGACACTTCCAAATCTACAGCAATTCATTATGCGGCATATTATGGACAATATCAAACAGTGGATATGCTTTTGTTCTACGGTGCTAATGCCGAACTTAAGTCTGAAAATAATACTTGCATTATTACTCTTGCAACCTATAGTGGCGACACTTCGCTATTGAGTTTATTGATTGATGCTGGCAGTAAACCATTTGAGTTCAATAATGACAATATTTCTTCTCTAAATGTTGCTATTCAGTTTAATGATAGTGCACTTATTGATTTTTTATTGCTTAATAAGGACGCCAATACTTTCATTAAAGCAAATTATTCTAATTTAATAAATGACGCTATTAAACAGAACAATATTTATGCTTTTGAAAAAATAATTGCTCTAAATGACTCATCAAAAATTATTAACTCTCGAAAATTATACCATACTGCATATATTTATAATAATGATAATGCTGTAGAAGCACTTGAAAATAAAGGCCAACAAAAACCTTTTTTACCTATTCCATATTCTGTATTTATGAGTTTTCATCACTCCTTTAATGCTGATGATTATAGTTCATATTTTGGCATAGGAATGTTAGATGCTAGATACAATATTAGTTTAAGCTTAAACTATGGTACAAGGTTTAAGCCCAAGGCTTTTCTAGATAAAATTGATGAAAACACATTTTACCAGCATTGGGAACGAAGAAATATTTTCGCAATACAGCTTAGGAAAGATATTAGTATTTACGATAATAAAAATATAGGCATTTCGCCTTTTATTGCCACCGATATACAATGGCATTGGGTGCGATATAATGGCCGATCTAAGAAAATTAATGGTGAAGCACATTTTGTTCCCGAATTAGGAATTTCATTTCGCTACAGCAATATAGCTCTCGACATTTCGTACCAATACGCCAATAATAAAATATATGATGTATCGCCTCATAGATTTAATATTGGAATAAAGGGCTCAATACCATTTTACTCAAAACCTAAAAAGTACTACCCATTATGGATGTAATAAATAAGAAAATATCTATATTACTATTAATCATTATAATGCTCTCAGCATTTTCATGCGAAGAGAGTATAAGCGATGAAGACTGCTCTACTTATGATTATTTTGATTGTAATACAGTACAGCCTTATGAAGCCGATCTAGAATTACATTTTACTATTTCAGCAAACACGCAAAAGGTGGCTTTTGAAATAATAGAAGGAACAATTGAAGAAGGAAAAACCATAATATATGATACGGCAACCACCTCTACTATTACTTATATTATGCCTTTGCAGCAATACTATACAGTAAAAGCAATCTATAAAAATTCTAATAAAACTATATATGCAATTGATGGCTTGGACATGAAAGCACATAGTGTACATAAATGCGATTCTGTTTGCTGGACAGTGCCCACTTTTAGTTTAGATTTAAGATTACAATAAGTATTTTAAGCATTTATAAAGTCCAGATTCCATAAAACATAATGGTATTTTAGTCTATTATGCAAAAAATAAATAGCTTTATTACAGTATATATTATTGATTTTCAGCAGGTTTAATACAGCACCTCTCCATCAAAAAAAATAATTAGAAAACACTTTCATATTATCCAAATTGCTGTATATTTGCAATCCCTTAGGGCGATTAGCTCTCCCGATAATTATCGGGATGGTTCAGAGTTCTAAAGGGTCTAGAGGGCGAAGCTCTTCCGATAGCTATCGGAATGGTTCAGTACTCTAATAGTAATAGAGGGCGATTAGCTCAGTTGGTTCAGAGCATCTCGTTTACACCGAGAGGGTCGGGGGTTCGAATCCCTCATCGCCCACAATGATTATTAAAAGCATCTGCATAGCAGATGCTTTTTTTATACCCAATATT
>JAOZPM010000209.1:0-3238 GCA_029932765.1 Bacteroidales bacterium
ACCTTTCTCCCTTAAACACTTAATCCCACTTCACCTTTCTCCCTTAAACACTTAAGTAGTTCTCCCTTAAACCCTTAGAACAACTTAAACACGGCTTCAGCTTTCAAAAGACTTTCTTGGTATTCATCTTCGGCATTACAGAGGTAAGTTATTGCACCTCCAGTTGATAAACTTAAATAATTAGCAGTACTATTATATAAGAGACTTCTAATTATTACATTAAAATCAAAGTTGCCATTGGGCTCAATATAACCTACAGAACCTGAAAAAAGACCTCTTTTCATTTCTTCGTATTTCTCAATTAATTCCATGGAGCTAATCTTTGGGGCTCCAGTCATACTACCCATTGGAAATGTTGCTTTTAATATATCTGTAAATTTGGTTTTACTATCTATTTCTGCAGAAATGGTAGATATCATTTGATGTACATGCTTAAAGCTGTATATCTCACATAATTCCTCAACTCTTGTATTTTTTGATTTCGGAATTCTTGATAAATCATTACGAATAAGGTCAACAATCATTATGTTTTCAGCACGTTCTTTAATACTCTCTTGTAATGCTTTTGCAACCTTCTTATCTTCTATTTCATTATTTATTCTTCGAGCTGTACCTTTTATTGGTTGCGATATTATTACATTATTTGTCCGTTGAATGTAGCGCTCAGGACTAGCGCTTATTAGGTGTTTGTCTTTATTCTTATAATATGCAGAAAATGGAGCAGGGGAGAGCTTACACATTTTTTCATACACCAACCAGGGTTTTTCAATTTCTGCATTCTCAACATAAAACTCTTGGCAAAAATTCATTTCATAAATATCACCATATTTAATATCCTTTCTAATACTCTCAATGGTGTTAATATAGTCTTGCTTACTAATTCTAGTAGTAAAAGCTTCAATATTATGATTGTAAATTGGATTTTTATTCGCTATAAATTCAAGTTTTACTCTAAAATTTGATAATTCTTCATTTGAAACTAGTGAATGGTAACTTAATGTTAATTCATTATTATTATCAAGAATTATAAGAAACTTAGGAATAAAAAAGTGAAAATCATCAAATAGTAAGTTATCTGAATTATTAGAATTAAGGTTTTCAATTCCATTTTTTAGATCATAGGAGAGAGTAGAAAAAATCCATTCATTCTTATTGTCATCTATAAATAACTGTAAATCATCTATGTAATTTTCATATTTTAAAGTATTTGAAGAGATTTGGGAAATACTATCTAAAGCAATTATCCATTTGTACTTTGAATATTTATCACTAGCAATTTCATTAGAATTAAGAATACTGCAAAGCTCAAATTCTTCGCTTAATTGCAAAAGATTATTATAAATGGCAGGGGAGTGTTCTTTTTCTAAAACTTTACTAATAAACATAATCTCTTATTTATCTATCAAATCTATGGAATAATGAAGTCCGATATTGCTTCTACGGCTTTTTGCTTGTTTCACAATAAGATATGCTGTATTTATCGAGTTGCGAAGTTCACAAAGTTCTTTATTCAATATTGATATATTGAATAATTCCTCAGTTTCGTGATAAATCAGATGAAGCCTATCGAGAGCTCGTTGCAAACGCAGATCAGATTTTACAATACTCACATAGGAATTCATTATTAAACGAAGTTCATTCTGAGTTTGAGTAATCAAAATCATTTCTTCATTCATTATGGTACCTTCGGCATTCCAATCTGGAATCTCATCTTTCCAAGTAATAGTTTTTACTGCTTCAATTGAATCCTTAGCAGCATTATGCGAAAAGACAACAGCTTCGAGCAATGAGTTGGAAGCAAGTCTATTAGCTCCGTGTAATCCGGTGGAAGAACATTCACCTGATGCGTAAAGGTTTACAATAGTAGATTTACTTTTACTATCAACTTTTATACCGCCACAAGTATAATGTGCTGCAGGAATTACCGGTATCATATCCTCGCGAATATCAATACCGATACTCATACATTTCTCAAAAATAGCAGGAAACTCTTTTATTAAAATCTCCTTATCGAGGTGGGTACTATCAAGAAAAACATGATTTGTACCATTTATTTTCATTTCGGTATCAATAGCTCTAGCAACAATATCACGAGGAGCTAAATCTTTACGTTTATCGTATTTAGGCATAAATGCCTCTCCATGTTTATTTCTCAATATTGCACCATGACCACGTAAAGCCTCAGTAATTAAAAAGGAAGGGCTTTCGCCTGGATTATATAGGCTAGTTGGGTGAAATTGAATAAACTCCATATTTTCCACTTTTGCTTTAGCTCTATATGCCATGGCTATACCATCACCAGTTGCTACTCTGGGGTTTGTGGTTGTTCTATAAACGTTTCCAGCGCCACCAGTAGCAATAAGTGTTACTTTAGATAATACTGAAAATATTTCATTATTATCAGGATTTAGAATATATGCACCATAGCATTGAATATTCTTGGTTCTACTATAAACGCGCAAACCTAAATGGTGTTGTGTGATAATATCTATTGCAAAATGGCGTTCTAATATTTCAATGTTTTTATGATCTTTAGCAGCCTGTAATAATGCTCTAATTATCTCTTTTCCAGTAGTATCTTTATGGTGTAGAATTCTGTTTTCGGAATGACCACCTTCACGGCCTAATGAGTAGGAGCCATCAGTTTGTTTATCAAAATCAGTTCCCCATTTTATTAATTCTTTTATACGCTCAGTACTTTCATTTATTGTCATTTCAACAATTTCCTTATTGCAAAGGCCAGCACCGGCATCAATTGTATCTTCAATATGTTTTTTATATGAATCAGGAGACGACATCACAGCTGCAATTCCTCCTTGAGCATATTTTGTTGAAGTTTCGTCAGCAATGGCTTTAGATATTATAATCACTTTACCAAATTCTGCAACTTTTAGTGCATAGGTTAAACCGGCAATACCAGAACCAATTATCAGAAAATCTACTTTCTTGCGCATTTTTTATTCTTATAGTTTAGAAATACAAATGTATGAAATAATAATACTTAATCAAGAATTGACTTTATTAATATTACATACTTATGTATGTAATTAAATCTATTCTAGGATTTATACAGTTTACTATAGTGTAATGGATTATTTGCAAGAAAGCATAAACGGTAGCAGAGTAGTATTTAGAAAATCCTATTTAACATAATATTAATTATGAGACAATTCTAGAAAATCACGTAATACGGGCTATTTCAGCCGTATTTAACATAAAATCAGATATAGCGACAAAT
>JAOZPM010000092.1:0-1366 GCA_029932765.1 Bacteroidales bacterium
TCATTAATAATTTCACCTTCTTTATTAAAGAATAACTCTTTACCATCTTTTTCATTATTCTTATATTCTACAGTATGTTCCTTAATACCTGTGGGAAAATATTTAATTAATGTACCATCACCTTTATCAAAAAACCCATCGCCTACTGTGCGCCCATATTTATCATAATAAAACCATTTTCCATCTATCATATCATTATAGTAATATCCCTCTATTCGCAATGCTCCCCCTAAATAATACGACTGATATACTCCATATTTTAGCCCATTTTTATAATTATAAATCTCGCCTATTTCTCCATTATCAAAATAGTTTTTTGCTGTAGAAGTTTGTTTGTCATTAGTATAAAAACGTTCCTCTTTTAATACGCCATCAAAATAATAATCAGCAGCTCTACCTTCAAGTTTACCCTGCTTATAATTAAACTCAGATTGTAAAACACCCGTAGCATAGTAATATTTAGAAACACCATCAAGTTTATCTCCAGAGTAATTTAACTCAGACATTATATTCCCATTATCAAAATAGGTATACTTAGGAGAATTACTACACGAAAATAGCAATACGCTAATTACTAATGCAATAATAATTATTTGAAATTTCATAATAAAATTTTATATCAATTACTATGGCAACAAACGTTTATACATCATAATAGTATTCTCTAGACCAAAATAAAGAGCCTCTGATATTAGTGCATGACCAATAGAAACCTCCAATAATCCAGGGATATTTTGAGCAAAGAATTTTAGATTTTCCAAGCTTAAATCATGACCTGCATTCAGACCCAAACCAACTTCTTGAGCTGTTTCTGCTGCCTGAACAAATGCCTTAATTGCCATTTGTTTATTTTTTGGATAATAGTCTGCATAGCTCTCCGTATATAACTCTACTCTATCAGCACCAGTTTCCTTAGCATGAAAAACCATTTCTGGATTAGCATCTACAAAAATGGAAGTTCGAATACCTGCTTCCTTTAACTCTGCAATAGTATCCTGAAGAAAAGATTTGTTCTTTTTTGTATCCCAACCAGCATTAGAAGTAATTGCATCTGGCCCATCAGGTACTAAAGTTGCCTGGGCAGGTTTTACATCAAGCACTAGTTTCATGAAGTTTTCGATTGGATTTCCCTCAATATTGAATTCTGTAGCTATCTTATTATGCAATTCGTATACATCGGCATACCTAATATGACGCTCATCAGGGCGAGGATGTACAGTTATTCCTTGAGCACCAAAACGCTCACAATCAAGAGCTACATTAAGTAGATTTGGCATATTGCCTCCCCTTGCATTCCTAAGGGTAGCAATTTTATTTATATTTACGCTTAGCTTTGTCATAAATTGTATATTTGCTTACAAATGTA
>JAOZPM010000092.1:1466-3926 GCA_029932765.1 Bacteroidales bacterium
AATCTAAATGTAAGTTATTTTTATTATTTATAATTTAGCAAATTAAATAAAAAAATAACTGTAATTCAATGTATCAATAAATATTTTGTAATATTAAAACAAAATATTTGTTACTTGCATATTAATGAGCTATTAAGATATAAACTCTTTATTATTGAAATAGCTAACTATATAATTATAATAAACGAATGCTAGCAAAGGATTTAATTTCAGGCACAATTTCACCCTTATTACTAAGCGATACGGCTAATAAGGCTATGGATCTTATGGAAGAATTTAAAGTTACACATTTGCCCGTAGTTAGTTCTATTGATTCAAATAATAAAACTCTTTTGGGATTAATTTCAGAAGAGGACTTACTAAATATAGAAAATCCAAGCATTACTTTAGATGAGGTTCATGATTTATTAAGTTCAAATTTTATTCTGGAAAACCAACATATTTATGATGCAATTTTCTTAATGGGAAATAATAAGCTTTCAGTAATACCTGTGGTTACTAGTAAACATAGTTATATTGGTAGTATAAATACAAGGTCTATTATTAAATTCCTAAATGAATTTACAGCCATAAATCAAACTGGTGGAATAATAGTTCTAGAGATGAATCAGCATGATTATAGCCTTGCACATATTGCGCAGATAGTAGAATCAAACGATTCTAAAATATACAATTCACATATTTCTTCGGTAAATAATGTGAATAATATAGAGGTTACTATAAAAATTAATAATGAGAATATAGATGCTGTTGTTCATTCTTTAGAAAGGTATAAATACAATATTAAATACACTTTTAATAATACAACAGAATCGAATTCTAAGCTTGAAGAAAACTACGAATCACTTATGAGTTATTTAAATATCTAAAATTATATTGGTGATCAAGTCAGTGAAACATATACTCCTATTAATAATTCTATTATTCTCGATAAAGGCAATAAATGCCCAAGAAGTAATAATTGGGAACATTACTATAATTGGGAATAATACAACCAAAGAGAGTTTTATTATTAGAGAGCTTATATTTGAAGAAGGTGACACTTTAAGTGCGAATGACTTTGAAGAGGCAATAAATGCTAGTACCAATAATATTGTTAATACAAGCCTATTTACTGAAGTAAATATAAGCACCAATATAAACAACAACACTGCTAGCATTGAAATAAAAGTACAAGAGAGGTGGTATTTATGGCCCATTCCTCAACTAACTATTGATGAAAGGAACTTTAATACATGGCTAGAAAATCCAAATCTTAACAGAGCAAGTGCAGGAATTTTTCTTACTCATAATAATATGCGTGGTCGTGGTGAGATACTTAAAGTATTGCTGATGTTGGGCTATAATCAGAAAATAGGTTTATCATATGAAATGCCATATCTCAATAAGAAAAAAACCTTTGGCATGGGTTTTCAGAGCATTTACACCCTTAAGCATGAAGTAAATGCAATTACAGAATTTGATAAGCAGGTGTTTCTTAAAACTGACAACAACCCTATTCAACGGGATTGGTTAAGTACTTTAGATTTTAATTATCGTCCAAAGCATTATTTACATAATAAATTTCAGATAAGATATCATAAATGGGAATTTGCTGATTCGCTAGTCGATTTCAACCCATACTACTCACCTGACTCTACAAACTCGCTACAGTACTTTGGTCTGTTTTATAAATTAAAACTTGATCATAGAGATTATAAACCATATCCTTTGAATGGTTATTATACTGATATTGTACTTTCTAAAAATGGATTAGGTATTTTTGATAACGGCCTAAATACTTTTAGTATAAAATCTACTTCTAGAAAGTATTTTCAAATTCATAACCGTTTTTATGGAGCTGTGGGTTTAATTGCCAAGGCTAGTTTTGGAGGATTTCAGCCATATATGATTGAGCGAGGCCTAGGCTACGGTAGAGACTACGTGCGTGGCTACGAGTACTATGTAATTGACGGACAAGATTATGTAGTTGCAAAATCAAATATTAAATTTGCGCTTGTTCCTAAAAAAATATTTAAGGTAAAGAAAATTCCCACAGAGAAGTTTAATACTATTCCCATTTCTATTTACTTAAATGTATTTGCCGACGCTGGCTTTGTTAATAATAAACAAATCTATAGCACAACTAATAAACTTCCCAACGATTTTATATACTCAGGAGGTATAGGACTAGATATATCGACATATTATGACGCAGTAGCTAGAGTTGAGTGGACAATAAATGCTTGGGGTGAATCTAGAGTTTATCTGCACTTTATTGCTCCTATATAAAGGGAAATAATAAAGGAAAAGAACCACATAGAAACATAAGCTACATAGAAAACATAAGAAAATCTCTGTTTCCTATTTTACTTAAGTGCCTTATGTGATTTTTTTTATAAGAGGACTAGAAAAAAGGAAAATGCATTAATCAAGAAAGCATTGTTAATAATCAATGATAAATCAAGCTCCAATCTATCA
>JAOZPM010000092.1:4026-12142 GCA_029932765.1 Bacteroidales bacterium
ATTAATCAAGAAAGCATTGTTAATAATCAATGATAAATCAAGCTCCAATCTATCATAAATAAAGATATTTTCGCTTATAAGACATCATTTTTTATTACAAACATAAAACACTCATATAACATTGAGAAACAATATATTTATATTACTATTTGCCCTAGGGTTTATTAACGCTGCTGCACAAAAATCCACTGATAATACTCATTCTGAGGATTACTATCTAAACACTTGGGATAAGAACCTTAGTAGTTTATTAAAAAATGATAGTAATTCAATAATAAACCATATAGTATTTAATAATAGTAATCTACTGGCAATTTCGGATTTTCATTACGAAAAGTATACTAGTAATATAAAATCAGAAATAGAGTTAAATTACGATATAAGAGTAGGTGAAATTCTTAATGACTATATAAATAACGGTAGTAATACTGCTAAGATTCTTGCTTACTCAAATTATTTGGGGGTATATTTTGAGAAAGAACTAGAGGATAATGAACTACCCAAAGAGCTTAAATACCTACCTTTTGCCCTGAGCGCAATGAATAATATGGCCATTAGCAAAACTGGTGCTGCTGGACTTTGGCAGTTAAACTATTCTGCTGCCCGTAAGGAGGGTTTATATATTGACTCTTATGTTGATGAGCGTAAGAATATTCATAAAGCCACAAAAGCAGCTATTTCGGAAATAAAGCATTTGCACAAACTATATAATGATTGGAATCTTGCATTGGCAGCATACAGCTGTGGTGCTAGCAATGTTAATAAGAGCATTCGTAGGGCTAATAATCAAATGAATTACGATAGTATCTATTTATTGCTTCCCGAATTTGGTAGAGATATAATTCCTAGTCTTACAGCTTCAATAATTCTTCATAATTATGCCGACAGCCTTGGTCTCTGTAATAATAAAATAAACTTTAAAATTGCTGTTGATACCTTAGAAATATCTAAAAGATTGCACTTTATACAACTAAAAGAGGTAATAGGTATTTCAATTGATACTCTTCATTTTCTTAATCCTGAATATAAACATGATATTATTCCTGCTGTTAGCGAACTATACACTTTGCTAATTCCTAAAGGATATTTGGCAGCATTCAATAAATATGAAGATTCTATTTATTCTTATAAAGATTCCGTGCTTTTTGACATTAGTAAACCTGTAATACTACCTCCACCATCAAAAAGTCGTCATTATGCTAAGTATGAGCCTGAGCAAGTTCCCGATGGTAGTGTTAGAATTAATTATACAATAAAATCTGGCGATAACCTTGGTTATATTTCAGAATGGTTTGATGTAAAAGTCAGACAAATAGAAGATTGGAATAATATTTACGACCCGCGAAGAATTAGAGCAGGAAAAACACTGAAAATATATGTAGATAAAGACAAAGAGAGTTATTATAAGAAGCTAGAGACAATGAGTTTTGCTGAAAAGCAAAAACGAGAAGGAAAAACTGTAGCCGAAAAAGAAAAGAAAAAGGAAGAGCCATTGGGTAAAGACTGGTTTTATCATACAGTAAAGTCTGGAGAATCGCCATATATTATTGCTAAAAAATATGATGGAGTAAGCCCTGAGGATATTCTTCGTTGGAATAATATTAAAAACGCAAGAAGCATACAAATTGGTCAGAAATTAAAAATAAAGAAGAAATGATAAAGCCAATAAAAACTATCTTCTTTTTTATAATCGTGGGAGGTCTTCTGGCTCTTAGCATGCTTCTGCTGCCCAACGAAAAGATTGATGTTTTAGGTTTTAATATCCATATGCCATCTTTTGAAGAAATGATAACTAAAGACAGTATTAGCTATGCCGACATTTCTGACATTACCAAAAATATTAACAATATAGATTCACTTATTGATATTACCACAATAGTAGATGTAAGCAAAATTGATAGCCTTGCAATAGATTATACACTAGCTGACAGTACACTTATAACATTGCAAAAAGAGATTAGAACTGATACTGCAAAAGCAAATGCTATTGCTCTAGCACAAAATATATATAGAATTGAGTTTCCCAAAGCTGACAATTCTAACCTAATGAAGTTCTTTGCTAAATTACCTAATGCCAGAAATAAGAATATTAAAATTATGCATTATGGTGATTCTCAAATAGAAGGAGATAGAATTACTAGCTATATTCGTAATAAATTGCAAAGGAAATATGGCGGTTTTGGACCGGGATTACTTCCTGCACTTCAGCCCTACGAATCGTATTTTAGTATCGATCAAACAAATGAAGGCAACTGGAAAAGGTATGCCATATTTGGCAAACGTGATACCATAGTAAAGCATAATAATTATGGCCCTTTGGCTGCATTCTCACGTTTTGCGCCTGTTAATAATGATAGCATTATTCCAGACTCGGTACAATATACTGCTTCAGTAATTTTTAAAGAATCGAAGCTTGCATATTCACTTGTACGTAGTTTTAATAAAATAAGACTTATGTATGGAAATGCTAAAACGCCCGTAAATGTAAAGTTCTATGTTGATGAGCTGCTAGTTAAAGAAGCTATATTAAAAACCAATACATCATATTCTGTTTTTGAATTTACATTAGAAGCAAAAACAAAGAACCTTAGAATTGATTTTTCTGGAGCTGACAGTCCTGATATTTATGGTATTGATTTATTATCAAAAACAGGAATTAGTGTTGATAATATAGGTATGCGAGGCAGTTCGGGAACCATATTTAGAAAGATGAATTACTCACATTTAAAACAATCGTATGATGATATGGCTGTGGATCTATTTATCCTACAATTTGGAGGAAATGTAATGCCATATATTAAAGATAGCATACAAGCAGTAAATTATGGAAATTGGTTTAAAAGTCAACTAAAAACCATCAAACGCATGCGACCTGATGCTTCATTTATAGTAATTGGCCCATCAGATATGTCGTATAAAGATGGTGATATGTTTGTTACTTACCCTTTCTTAGAATTGGTACGCGACGAGCTTAAAAAAGCCTCGTTGGCAGCAGGCTATGGCTATTGGGATATGTACGAAGCAATGGGCGGCAAAAACTCAATGCCTTCGTGGGTAAATGCAGAGCCAGCATTGGCAGGAGCTGATTATATACACTTTACACCTAAGGGGGCAAAACTAATTGCTAATATGTTTTATAATGCACTTATGGTTGAGGGGGTTAAGTAAGAGTGAAGAGTGAAGAGTGAAGAGTTAAGAGTGAAGAGTGTCCTTCGGCTTCGCTCAGGATGAAAGATGAAGGGAGAAGGGTGAAGGGAATAAGAATAATAACTTATGTGACCTTATGTTACTTAAGTGCCTTATGTGGTTTATTTAAAGAGGACGAGGACAAAGGACTAGGAAGTGGTATATTTAAAGATAATATGAAAAACAACAACATATACGGAATTATAATAGCATTACTACTTTTACCAAGTATAGTAAGGGCTCAGTATATGCAGTATCCTTTTGAGCAAAGCTATTATTCAATGATAAGATATGATAGCAACAAACTTAAAATAGATAATGAGAGTGCTAATTTTAATGTTTTTAACTCAAAACTAGAAAAATTAATTAGCAATGGCGACGGGCAAATAAATATTGTTCAGTATGGAGGGTCTCATATTCAAGCTGATGTTTTTTCTGGTGAGTGTCGTTCTAGATTTCAATCTTTTGAAGGTGGTCAAAATGCAGGTAGAGGTTTCGTTTTCCCTTACAGACTAGCTCATACAAATACTCCTTATGGCTATTACTTTAGATATACTGGAAGCTGGGAGAGCTGTAGAAATACTCAAAAGAAAAAGACCTGTGATATGGGAATGGCAGGAATAACTGCTATTACTCACGATTCATTAAGTACACTTACTTTGCTTATTGAACCTGAGAACGATTTAGACTATAGTTTCAATTCCATAAAGATATATCATAATACCGACTCTACATCATTCGATATAATAATAGACAGCACCTTATGGTCTTCTAAAAAACTATTTAAGGAAGAAGGATATACCGAGTTTAAACTAATTGACTATACCGACAGCCTTAATATTAAGTTTGTTCAGCTAGATACCAACCAAAGGTTTTTCCAACTTTTTGGTATGTATATCAATAATGATTTTCCAGGCATTGTATATCATAATCTTGGAATTAATGGTGCCGCAACAAGGTCGTTTCTTAGGTGCAATAGAATGACCAAAGAGTTGAAAAGCATAAAACCCGATTTGGTAATCTTTGGAATAGGAATTAATGATGCTTATGGCAAGAATTTTCATCAAAACAAATTTGAGAAGAATTACGATTCGTTGGTAGCAAGAGTTTTAGAGGCAAATCCAAACTGTGCTATAGTTTTTGCTACTAATAACGATAGCTATTATAGAAAAAGATATGTAAATCGTAATGGAATAACTGTACAAGAAAGCATGTATAAACTTGCTAAAAAACATAATGCTGCAGTTTGGGATATGTTTGAAATTATGGGAGGTTTAAACTCTGTGGTTTTATGGCAAAGGGCTCATCTTTCGAAACGCGATAAAATACACTTTACAAGAACAGGATATATCCTTTTGGGCGATATGCTTTTTGAAGCTATAATTGAGAATTATGGCGACTTTCTGCAAAAGAAAAATAAAGCGCTACTTGCTAGAAATAATACTGTTAATAAAGGAAGTTCTTCCATTAATAAAATACAACTTCGAAATACCACGCCATTTGAAATAAACTCAAATGTAGAAATATCGCTATTAGAAAACGAGAATAATATACACTTAAAGTCTACTGAATGACAATATTAGACTACATACAAGAAATATTTATTTATAATCCTAGCAAACCGCTAATATTTACGCGATTCTATTTCTGGGCGTTTTTTGCAATTGTACTATTGGGTTATTCGCTAGTTTATAAAAACAATAAACGCTCAATGCGTTCGGCATATTTATTTGCTGTAAGTATATTTTTCTATTATAAATCATCTGGCTTATTCTTTTTTATTCTGTTGTTTTCTACAGTTACCGATTATTATATTGGCAAGGCCATATACGATTCCAATAAGCTGTTAATAAGACGATTACTTATAGCTCTAAGTTTAATCATAAACCTATCGCTATTGGTATATTTTAAATATTCATATTTTCTAACTTTGAGTATTAACGAGATGTTTAATACCAATTTTGAAGTGGTAAACTTAATGGCTCAGCTAGCAAATGATGCAACAGGAAGCCATTTTGATGTGGATAAAATACTATTACCGGTGGGTATCTCCTTTTATACTTTCCAAACCATAAGTTACTCAATAGATATTTACAGAAAAGAGGTAAAACCCGTAAATAATATTATTGATTTTGGTTTTTATGTTAGTTTCTTTCCTCAGTTAGTAGCAGGGCCAATTGTTCGTGCGGCACAGTTTATCCCGCAGATGTACGAAGAGTACAAACTTAGTAAGGCTGAATTTGGATTAGCACTTTTCTGGATAATGAAAGGATTGGTAAAGAAGATATTTATTGGCGATTATATTGCTGTAAACTTTGTCGACAGAGTTTTCTCCGCACCACTCTCCTATTCAGGTTTTGAGAATCTTGCGGCACTTTTTGGTTATTCGCTGCAGGTGTATATGGATTTTGCAGGATATACCGACATTGCCATTGGCGTTGCGCTCTTATTAGGTTTTAGACTTCCTAAAAACTTTAATTCTCCATATAAAGCACAAAATGTTGGCGATTTCTGGAAACGTTGGCATATCTCACTTTCCACTTGGCTTAAAGATTACCTATACATTCCAATGGGTGGAAATAGAGGTGGTTCTATTTTTAGCTATATAATGCTAACAATTATACTACTCTTTATCACTCTACTTACAGGTATTTGGTGGCTATTCCCAATATTCTACATTGTGGGAATTATCCTTGCAATATTTATGCGCAAATCAAAGAATTTTGCAAAGCATATTAATACAAATATAAACCTAATGCTCACTATGCTAATTGGAGGGCTTTGGCATGGAGCAAGTTGGCAATTTATAATCTGGGGTGGACTTAATGGCTTGGGTCTTGTTGTATATAAATATTGGCGAAAGATTAGCCCTTGGGAAAACTCGCAAAAAACCATTGCAGTAGTTTGGAAAATTGCAATCACATTCTCATTTATAACATTTACAAGAGTGTTTTTCCGTTCCGAAAGTATGGAAGTTGTAAATGGAATGCTCCATCAAATTGGTTTATTATTGCCTTCACTTAGCGACTTCTCAAATATTGTAAGCAATACCGATACAATAGTATTTATTCAGCAATGGGCACTTATTCCAGGAATTATAATTGCTTATAAATGGGTATTTGTGATAATGATGACTGGCTTTGTATTCCATTGGTTACCTTATAGCCTAAAAGACAATTATAGAAATTGGTATATAAATCTTAATTTCTATCTAAAAGCATTTATCTTTGCATTGGTAGTATTTATTGTTTACCAAAGTATTAGTAGCGAAATGGTTGCATTTATTTATTTCCAATTTTAAGCATAGAGATGATCTCTTTTTGACAATAATAATAGAAAATATGTACAGAATATTAATAGTTTCTTTTATAGTACTATTCTTCAATAATTGTGTTGGAGCACAAAAGCATGAAGAATCCCAAGAAGTAAAACCTGAAATAACTGTTGGCGCAGAACAAATTACCGAATATTTACCAATAATTAAAAACAAAAGAATTGCCGTAATTGCCAATCAAAGTTCTCTAGTTGGCAGAACTCATCTTGTGGACACATTGCTGTCAATGGGAATAGATATAAAAAAAGTTATGAGTCCGGAACATGGCTTTAGAGGAAATGTGAGTGCTGGTGAGCATATTGCTGACGGTAAAGATTCACGAACCGGATTATCAATTATTTCTCTTTATGGTTCGCATAAGAAACCCACAAAAGAAGATTTGGAAAATATAGACATCCTTATTTTTGATTTGCAAGATGTGGGAACTAGATTCTATACTTACCTTAGCACATTGCACCTATGCCAAGAAGCTTGTGCCGAAAATAATATAAAATTAATAATACTTGATCGTCCAAACCCAAATGGCTACTATGTTGATGGACCTATTTTGGAAGAAAAATATAAGTCATTTGTGGGATTAGATCCTATACCAATAGTACATGGTATGACATTGGGAGAATATGCTCAAATGCTAAATGGTGAAAAATGGCTAAAAAACGGAGTACAATGCGATATAAACATAATAAAAGTAAAGAATTACAACCACTCCATGAATTATGATTTGCCAATAAAACCATCGCCAAACTTACCAAATAATATTTCCATAAACCTATACCCTAGCCTTTGCCTATTCGAAGGCACAAAAGTAAGTATTGGAAGAGGAACAGAGCGCCCATTTCAGATGTATGGATATCCAACTTTTGCAGACTTCGACACTGTTTTTACACCTGAACCAATTAAAGGTGTGGCAGCAAAACCAAAACTGCAAGGCAAAGAATGTAAAGGTTATACATTGATTAATTATAATAATGAGATGGCAGTTACCAATAGTAAAATAAAGCTAAATTGGTTAATTGATGCATATAATCAGAGTGGTAAGAGTGATGACTTCTTTAATAGCTTTTTTAATAAATTGGCAGGAACATCTATATTAAGAAAACAAATTGAAGAAGGAAAAACTGAACAAGAAATACGTGAAAGTTGGCAAAGTGGACTTAATAATTTTAAGAAAATTAGATCCAAATATCTTTTATACTCAATTGAATAGGCTGGGTAATTGTTAATGTTTAATGCGTCATACTATGTGATTCTTTGTCAGACTGAGTGATTAATTTTGCTTGGTAAATAATCCAAAACACACACTAGAAATATTGGTAAAATTAAAAGAACCCAATTGATTTTGAATATTTGTAAGATAAACCTAATATTTCAGTATCTTCACTGTTTAATAATTAACTCTAATAATGAAGCAACTAAGTATCAAATACTTAATCTCTTACTTACAATTTGATAATGAATTTGAGGGTAGAGATCTGTGAGGGTTCTACTTTTTGGACGTTAGCATAAGCTGCATAAACCCATGAAAAATGATATTGCTGCACATAGACTGGACTCATAAATGATATAAGTAGATTAAAGAAATATAAAAGACCCTAT
>JAOZPM010000093.1:0-12118 GCA_029932765.1 Bacteroidales bacterium
TAAAAAAATCAAAAATATATAGCATTATAATTGTCACATTTATTAGTTTATTTTTTTTAAATACACTTTTTTCACAATCGATTGTAAACGCATATGCAAAAGTTAGCTCCATAAGCGGCTCTACTATAAATGTAATTAATGTAGATGAGTATAATGACTTATTTGAAGTAGGCGACGATTTTTTTATTATGCAAATGCAAGATGATGTTATTGGTAGCAATACATCTGATAATTCTAGCTTTGGAGATTTAAACTCCATTGAAAATGCTGGTCTTTTTACAAAATATACTATTTCGGCAGTTAATCGCTCAAGTGGATTAACATCTATTACAGTAACAGATGCTACATGGCTTTCTTTATATACTACTAATGCAAATACTAGTGTTCAAGTGATTTCGTATCCTATTTTAGGTGGAGGCGGAGACTATACAATCTCTTCAGATATTACTTGTTTAGCATGGGATGGTAATGTTGGTGGAGTTCTAGCATTTGATGTTGATGGAGATTTAACATTATTAGCTGATATAAATGTTGATGGAAAAGGTTTTAGAGGAGCTGATGCTAATGTTGGTAGTTCAGGTAGTTGTAATGCTTCAATTTATAGAATTGATGGATCAGATGAAGATTATGCTAAAAAGGGAGAAGGTATTTATAAGAATACCAATTCAACTTATATTTCGGGTCGTGGCCATATTATAAATGGTGGTGGCGGTGGAAATAGCCACAATGCTGGTGGTGCAGGAGGAGGAAATGGTTCTGTTGGAGGAGCCGGTGGTTTTGGTTGGCAATGTGATCCAACTGCTGGAGGAATTGGTGGTATTGATTTATCATCATATATAGCTACTAATCGTGTTTTTCTTGGTGGCGGTGGCGGCTCTGGAGAGGGTAATAATAATGTGGCTACAGGCGGAGCTAATGGTGGTGGTATTATTCTACTTAATGCAGATAATATTATAACTACATCTTCCTGTTCGGGAGTTGTAATATCTTCTAATGGAGATGATGCCGTTGACTGTCCTAGCAATGATGGTGCTGGTGGTGGTGGTGCTGGTGGATGTATTATTATGAATGTTGATACTTATACTATTGATAATAATTGTGATCTTACTGTTCAGGCAAATGGTGGAGCAGGTGGTGCAGTAAATGATGATGCAGAACATGGCGGCGGCGGCGGCGGTGGTATGGGTAAAGTTATTTACTCAGCATCAGATGTTTCAGATATTAATAATGAAGTAGGATCGGGTACTGGTGGAGAATCAGGAGGTTCAAATGATAATCCTGGAGACGGAGGAAGTTCTTCTCCTTCTGATGGAGGCGACGGTGTAGATGAAGGAGATGATTCAGGACCTTTACCAGTAAACTTGTTGAACTTTGAAGCAATTGCTATGAGTAATTATGTATCGCTTAATTGGAGTACTGCTTCTGAGATTAATAATATGGGTTTTGATGTTGAAGTGTCATATGATAATAAGAACTGGAATAGATTTGTTTTTATTAATGGAAATGGTAATTCAAATGTTGTTGTTAAATATAACGCAAAAGATATGAACCCTGTAAATGAAGTTAATTACTATCGTCTAAAGCAAATGGATTATGACGGAAAGTTTGAGTATTCTGGAATTACTGCGGTGAATTTTACTAAACAAACTCCCGTAATTTTTAATTATTCTCCAAATCCAGCAGAGCATATTGTTTATGTAAAACATAATATCAATAAAGATTATCAATTACGAATATACTCTGTAGATGGTAGATTAATAATTGATAAGGTAATGCAGTCTTATGATACTTCTATTGATATATCAGTTTTAGTAGCAGGTTTTTATAATATTGTTTTAACAACAAATAATGAAACTAAGGTTTATAAGCTTATTGTAAAATAATACTTAGAATATATATAAAGCAAAAGCCCATTCAAAATAGTTATTTTTGAATGGGCTTTTATTATTATTAAATATTTGCTATTAAATAGAGGATATATCTTTTTCTTTAGCTGAAAAAACTTTGTCAGCAATATCGCTATACTTATTGGTTAAATCTTGGATATTATCTATTAGTCTCTTGCTAAGATCTTCGCTTAAACCATCTTTCTCTAATTGGTCAGCTTCTTTATTTCCGTCTTTACGTGCGTTTCGTATTCCTACCTTAGCGTCTTCAGTTTCGGCTTTTGATTGTTTAATTAAATCAAAACGACGTTCTTCTGTTAACACAGGAATATTCAATCTTATAATTGTTCCATCATTTTGCGGATTTAATCCTAGATTAGAGTTGATAATTTCTTTTTCTATTAATACTAAATTAGCCTTATCCCAAGGTTGAATCACTAATGTTCGAGGGTCTGGCGTACTTATATTAGCTACCTGACTCAAAGGCATTCGGCTACCGTAGTTTTCTATTGCAATACTGTCTAACATAGAAGGATTAGCTTTGCCTGCTCGTATTTTATGTAGTTCATCTTCTAAATGATTAATACTAGCTTTCATGCTCTCTTCAGTCATTTCTAAACACATCTCTGCTTCTTCAGTCATTATTCTTAAGTTTAAAATTTTATAATTGTGCTAATTAGCAAAGTTAAGATTTTTTTTAGAAGATTTTAAGAAAAAATATCTATTTCATATAAAATAACTTAATGATTTGTGTTTAAATAATATGTATCTTTGCGCACTTTTTCGAGGGTATATTATTAAACTCGTTAAAGTATTGGTGTAGTTCTTGTTAGAAATGATTGGAATTATAAAATGCCCTTATTATTTTAATACAAACAATTTGAGAGAATGCTATTAGGGCATTTCATTCTATCAAAAATTAAGATTAAAGAAATGAAAACAGTATCTATTAGCGGTTCTCTGCGCGAGAACTTAGGGAAGAAAGCTGCAAAAGCTCTACGTAAAGCAGAGCAAGTACCATGTGTAATATATGGTGGTAAAGAACAAATTCACTTTTCTACAGAAATAAATTCATTTAAGGATATAGTTTATACTCCTGAAATTGCATTTATCGAAATTACGATTGGTGATAAGGTTTATAAAACAGTTCTTCAAGCAATTCAATTTCACCCAGTATCTGATAATATCTACCACGTAGATTTTTATGAGATGACAGAGGGTAAACCACTTATTATGGGAGTGCCTATTCACCCTAAAGGTACATCAAAAGGTGTTCTTAATGGTGGTCGTATGGTTCAACGTACTAAAGTGTTGAGAGTTAAAGGACTTGCTGAGTTTATTCCAGAGGAAATTATTGTTGATGTAACTGCATTGAACATTGGGCAAACAATTCAGATTAAAGACCTTAATCTTGATAATGTTGAGATAATGGCATACCCAAATACAAACGTTATAGCTGTTAAAGCTTCACGTGTTTCTACAACTACTGATGAGGAAGAAGAAGGTGAAGAAGGTGAAGAAGTTGCTGAAGGAGAAGAAAATTCAGCTTCTGAAGAATAGACATTGATATTTGAGCATTTGCTCTATAATATATTTTGAGAGGTGCATGAATCTAAGGTTTTTGCACCTCTTTTTTATTTAAGCTAATTATAGTAATAATGAAATATTTAATTGTAGGACTAGGTAATGTTGGTAGTGAGTACGAAGGTACAAGGCATAATATAGGTTTTGATGTTGTAGATCAACTTGCTAAGGATATAAAAGCAGATAAATATGAAATTGAACGTCATGCTTATCGTACAATTGGTAAATTTAAAGGTCGCAATATTGTAATTATTAAGCCTACTACTTATATGAATCTTAGTGGTAAAGCTGTAAAATATTGGTTGACTGCTGAGAAAATCCCCCTGGATAATTGTCTTATTATCCTTGATGATATTGCCATTCCATTGGGGAAACTAAGAATGAAAATTAAAGGTGGCGATGGAAAACATAATGGACTTACAAGTATTATTGATAGCTTAAGTACCAGTAAGTTTCCACGTCTTAGATTTGGTGTAGGTAATAATTTTTCGCGTGGTCATCAAGCCGATTTTGTGCTTAGTAAGTGGAAGATTGATGAATTAGCTGAGGTTTCTGAACGTACTGATATGGCAGTGGAAATGATTAAGAGCTTTTGCTCAATAGGTATAGAAAGAACTATGACAGCCTTTAATGGCAAATAGCACAGATACAACAGCCTTTCACTTGCTCTTTTATTGGTAATAAATTATCCGATAATTATTCCTAAATTTATTTATTGATAACTTAATTTGCTATTTTTGTACCTTAAACATATTAATTATGAATAAAGTAAATGTAACTTCAGAAATTGGTAGGCTAAATGCTGTAATTGTTCATACACCAGGCCAAGAGGTAGAAAATATGACACCAGCAAATGCTGAAAGAGCATTGTATAGTGATATACTAAATCTACCAATATCAATAAAAGAGCATAGTTATTTCGAAAATGTACTTTCGAAGGTTGCAACGGTATATCAATTAAAGGATTTATTGATTGATGTGCTAAATAATAAACATGTTAAGAAGAATATTGTTGAATCAATGTTTAAGGGGCAAAATTCAAAAAATATATTGCCAGAGTTATTAAATATGGACTCTAATATATTAGGAAGTAAAATAATAGAAGGTTTAGAAATTAAGAAAGATAGTCTTACTAATTTTCTTAATAATCAACGATATACAATACAGCCATTGCATAATTTCTATTTTATGCGCGATGCTTCTGTAAGTATAGGCAATGAGGTAATGATAAGTAGAATGGCAGGATTGGTTCGCCGACCCGAAACTATTATTATGAAAGCTATTTTTGAAAATCACCCAGCTTTTAATACAAATACAATAAATATCCCAGAATTAATTAACTCTAAAGCAACTTTGATAGAAGGTGGTGATGTACATATTGCACGCGAAGATATTCTTTTGATTGGAATTGGTGCACGAACTAATTCTCAGGGAGTTGATGCGCTTATCCATTATTATAATAGTATTAATGAAGAGAAGCATTTTGTGATTCAGGAACTTCCATTAACACCTGAGTCGTTTATACATCTGGATATGGTATTTACGCTATTAGATAAAGATAAGTGTATGGTTTATGAGCCTGTAATTCTAAATTCAGTAGCCTTAAAAACTATTCATATTCATGTGAAAGATGGAAAAATAAAATCAATAAATGAAAGAACTAATATTATTAAAGCTTTAGAAGGATTAGACATGCCTTTAACTCCAATAGTTTGTGGTGGTGCTGATGAATGGAATCAGGAAAGAGAACAATGGCATAGTGGGGCTAACTTTTTTAGCTTTGCACCAGGTAAAGTTTTAGGTTATGCTCGTAATGTGCATACTGTTGATCAAATGAATAAAGCTGGCTTTGATATTATATCTGCTGCTGATGTTGTTGCAGGTAATGATCATCCAGATAAGCATGATAGCTGTTTTGTAACAGTTGATGGCTCAGAGCTTGCACGAGGCGGTGGCGGTGCTCGTTGTATGACTATGCCTGTTAATAGAGATTCGGTTGCATGGTAATACTTTTATTTTTAAGATAGAAAAAGGAGGTGATAAGTAATTATTACCTCCTTTTTAGTTAAAGGCTAATAACAATCTTATGTGAATAAATATATAGTATATATATTTATAAATAATTAGTCAGTAGTATCTTTGATTATTAATAACTGAATAATAATTTATTAAAATATTGTTGCAATTCCATTAAATATGAATAAATATAAACTAATAATATCTCTTCTTTTTTTATTCATCTTAAATGATATTATAGCTCAAAAAATGACTCCACAGGAGTATGTTGATAGGTATAAAAGTACGGCTATTCATCATCGTTTTGAATTTGGAATTCCTGCAGCAATAACATTGGCGCAAGGTATATTAGAGTCAGGGATAGGGGGTAGCTACTTGGCTGTAAATGCAAATAATCATTTTGGTATAAAATGCCATTCTGATTGGAAAGGAAAACGTATTTATAAGGATGATGATGCTAAAGATGAGTGTTTTAGGGTTTATAAAAATGCCAATGAATCTTATACCGACCATGCCTTATTCTTAACGGGTAAATCACGGTATGAGTTTCTATTTAGTTATAAAGTTACTGACTATAAAAGCTGGGCTAAGGGATTGAAAAAAGCTGGTTATGCAACTAATCCTCAATACCCAAAACGCCTTATTGATATTATTGAGAAATATGATTTGGCAAAGTATGATATGATGAGCGAGAATGAGTATAATAAAATGATAAACAAAACTCCAATTATAGCTCCAGCTGCAGCAATAGCTGTTTCTAGTGATACATCATATCATGAAGATATTGTTAAGTCAGAAAAAGTGCAGAATAAAAATAAAAAGCATGCAATTCTTTATCATAATAGAATAAAGTCTATTATACTGCATGAGAATGAGAGCATTGTTGAAGTGGCAAATAAGTTTCATATACATCCTAAGAGTATTATAAAATATAATGATTTGAATAATGCACCAGTTGTAGAAGCTGGAATGCGTATCTATCTTCAACCAAAACGTAGAAAAGGGGATGTGAAATATC
Source organism: Bacteroidales bacterium (assembly GCA_029932765.1). Classification (GTDB taxonomy): domain Bacteria; phylum Bacteroidota; class Bacteroidia; order Bacteroidales; family UBA1556; genus UBA6267. The sequence continues at coordinate 6,505 of JAOZPM010000093.1, forward strand.
ATACTGTTAAAAAAGGAGAGACTCTTTGGGAAATTAGCCAAATGCATGGTATAAAAATGAATTGGTTGTTGAAGAGAAATAATATGACAGAAAAAGATAAATTAGAAGCTGGTCATCGACTATATTTGCAAAATAATAAACCTTTATAAGAATAATCAAATTTATTATTTAGTTTTGCTAATTAATAATAAAATACATAATACTATGAAATTTATAAGAAATACCATATTAATAGTTATAATATCTTTCTCCTCAATAATTGTTAACGCGCAAAGTAGTAATGATTATAGTCCAAGTTTTATGGATAAACTACAGTGGGGAGGTAATGTAGGATTGTCGTTTGGCTCATATACCTATATAGAAGTTGCTCCGGTTCTCTTTTATGAAGTAATGCCTGATTTTGTATTAGGAGCAGGATTAGATTTTACATATTATAATGACAATATTTATCACGTAGAGGGTAGTATCTGGTCGCCAAGGGTGTTTGCTAGATATTTTATTGTCAATGATATATTTGTGCATGCAGAATATGTGCAATCATATTATAAAGATAATTATAATCCCTATAATCAAGATTGGATTTGGTCGGAACCTGGCTATTATGCAGGTGGCGGTTATAGACAATGGATGGGAGCAAATTCATATATGTTTATGATGTTGCTCTTCAATTTGCAAAGTGATCAATTGAGTTTTGGAACAAATCCAAGAATTCAAATTGGGTTTGCAGCAGGTTTTTAGAGAATTAGTTTCGGAAAAGAGTTATTATTCTTTATACCAACTTGCATACATATGATAACTGTCTGAGATTCTATTTATTTCTCCCTTAGTAAGTTCAGGGTCTAAATCTTTAATTTTCTTGGCTGGTGTTCCAGCATAAATACTTCCACTTTCTACAACTGTATTTTTTGTAACCACAGCTCCTGGTGCTATTATGCAATTACTATTTATTACGGCATCATCCATAATAATTGCTCCCATACCTATAAGTACATCATTGTGAATAGTGCAACCATGGATAACAGCATTATGAGCTATTGATACATTGTCGCCAATGCTTGTAGGACTTTTCTTATAGGTAGCATGTACCGTTGCATTATCTTGTATGTTTACATTATTGCCTATTCTAATGCTGTGTACGTCGCCTCTTATTACTGCACTATACCATACGCTGCAGTCGTCGCCCATTATTACATCTCCTACAACTACTGCTGTTTCTGCAAGAAAACAGTCATTCCCGAATTTTGGTTTTTTACCCAAAAGTTCTCTAATTATTGCCATTATATTCTATTTTAATAATTTTTGTTGTTTGCTGTGTTATTGAATATCTATTATCAATTCTATGGCCAATCACCCATACAATATCATCGCCATTACATAAAAGTAGGATATTGTTTTTATCTGCTCTAGATATTTTATTGTCAATAAAAAAATCACTAATATTCTTTCTATTTTTCATTCCCAAGGGATAGAAAAAATCTCCATTATTCCAACTTCTTATCTGTAAAGGAAACTCAATTTTGTCAGCATCGATAAATGCTAAGTTAGTATTATTTGATTTATATTCTCCTTTATAATTATCATCAATTTCAAATCCCAAAGTTTTCCAGCCTTCACTATTAAATGAGCTAAAAGATGAGTTTGTATTGTTTTTGCTACTATTCTTGGGGTTAAGTATTAATAGCTTCCTATCTATAAGTAATTCAAATTTAGAACTTTGTACTATAGCACCTATTTTATTATTGTCTATAAGTTCAATAATGTTCTTAATGTGAGATTCCTGAAAACCATAATCTTTAATACAATAATAAAGAATCAACTCTGGTGAATAGCTATTTTTTAATCTATCAATATTTATAACTAGCTTATTATTTTTATCTTTAGAAGTTATATTCTTTATTTCTGATTCTATATGAAAAAGACTGTAATCTTCTACTAGCTTAAGTTGATTTATTGATTTGTCGAGACTACTACTAAAGTCAGGGCGAAGTTTCTTAAATTCTGGCAATATATTATGCCTAATATAATTACGTTGGTATTTATCCGACGAATTACTAGAATCCTCTCTATAAGGAATTTTATATTTCTCAATAAATTCCTCTATTCCATTTCTATCGGTAAATAGTAGAGGTCTAATTATAGAATCTTTATTTTTACTAATGCCATGCATTCCTGCTATTCCTGTCCCACGAATAAGATTTATAAAGAATGTTTCTACTTGGTCGTCGAGATGATGAGCAATTACAATATTATCAAAAGCATTCACTTTCTTAATCTCTGAGAACCAATTATAGCGTAAATCTCTTGCCGCCATCTGTGTACTTATTCCATTCTTCCCAGCATATTCCTTAGTATCAAAATTTGCTCCATAGAATCTAATACTATGTTGTTTGCAGTAGTCTTCAATAAATAAACTGTCGTTATCACTTTCGTTGCCTCTTAAATTAAAATTAACATTAGCAACTGCATACTTAAGTTTGCTTTGCTGAAATAGGTATAGCATTGCCATTGAGTCCATACCGCCGCTTACTCCTAACAAAAATGTCCTATTTTTATAATCAGGAATAATGCTTTCCATAAATGATTTGAAAACTTTAATCATGCAGCAAAAATACTAAAAATAGGGGCATAAAAAAAGCTGCCCTAAGACAGCTTTTATATGTTTTTTGTGATTGAATTATTTTACAATCATTTTCTTAGTTACTTGAGAAGTTCCAGCAGTAACAGTATAGAAATAAATTCCACTTGATAAGTTGTCAGAATTTAAATTTACTGTATGAGTTCCACTAGCTTTACGTCCTAAGCTCATTGAATAAACAGTTTGACCAGTAATATTAATTACTTCAACGCTTACGTTAGCAGCTTTGTCAAGGTTTATATCAATTTGAGTATTTCCATTAAATGGATTAGGGCGGTTTTGAGAAACACTAACTTTATTATCAATACTAGATTTAAAACCAGGATTTGATATAAAATCAGCATCAGTAAAAGTGATACCATTCATATATACATGAGTAACTGGCTGTAATGGGTCTGCTCCTAAATTAATTTTTGAAGTATGAACAGTATATGTTCCATTATCAGTTTTTGCAACATCTGATGTATAGTGATAGAAGAAATCTCCTTCAAAAGCAGTTCCAAAAGTAAAGTTAGTAGGGTTAGTTCGTAAGTCATTTACAACATCATAACCTGCAACGTATAAATCTGGTAATACATTAATAAAAGTACCGTTAGCACCTGTCCAAGCGTTATTTGTATCAGAGTCAGTCCAAGTAGCAAATACTTTTGTTCCATCATCAGTTCTACTAGCTTGTAATCTTAAATCCCAACCTTGGTCACCATAGTTACCTTCATCGTCTGCAACTTCAAAAGAAGCTAAATCACCTAAGTGACGAGCATCCCAACCTGTACTTGTAGTAAATATATCCATTATAGGATTAGTCTTTAAATTTGTAGAGTAGAAGTAAGTATAATCTAAAGAGTCTAGGTTGCTACTAAAAGCAGATTTAACATAGCACATAAGGTGAAGTTCGTTATTAACATCTACAATACCTTCAATTTTATTATTGAAAGCAGGGCGAGCATAAGTAGATCCACCCATTGGGCGAAGGTGTGCTGTTATATTAGCTACAGTAGAGAAATCAAAAACTGGCATCTTAGTCCAAGTTGTACCAGAGTTAGTAGTTTTCCATACTATAGGCATAAATGATAAATAGTCATTAACGGCATCTCTACCAATAGTCCACATATAACCAACAGTTCCGTCTTTAGAAAATGCTGATTCCCAGAACCATGCGTATGCATTTACACCACCATCAGAACCAACACTAAAGTCTGTATGGAAATTATAAGAAGTCCAATCAAAACCATTAGTAGTAGAATTAAAAGTACCAGTATATACATAAGTACTATCATGTGCGTATGGTGCATCTATGGTAGAAGCTCCAATAATATGAACTTTGCCATCATCTGTAGTTTGCATGCTATTACGAATAAAAGCTCCGTTTGAAGGAAAATATTGATTAACAATATTTGTAGCATCAACTTTACCACTTCCAAAGAAGTTAGCATCCCATGCATTATCACCTCCAGATCCATCGTGAGAAGGGCCACTGTAAACAACATAAGCATCAGATACAGTTGTGTTTCCTGCTGGGTTGTAAATTACTCCTCCAGGATAGCGATTGTAGTGTGGTGCTGTTGCATCATCAGCTAAATATAAAGAAGTACTCCAAGTAGCTCCGTCGTTTGATGAAGTAGATACCATTATATCTCCTGAAGATGTAGCTCCATTATCTCCAACTTTACCTCTATGAGTATAGCTTAAAAGATTTAAGCTAGCATTATACGATAAAGCAGATTGTGATTCAACTAATGCAGTATAAATATTGTTTGAAAACCCAATATCACTACCAGAGATAACTCCCTTAGTTTGTGCAGAGGTTTTTATTGGACCTGCAATGTCATCCTTTTGGAAATCCATTTTTGTAGTAACAGGCTTGCAGTTAATTGTGTTGTGATGTAACTTTGAGACGTTTTGTCCAATAGCTAAAGTACCAACACTTAATGCTAATGCGAAAAGTAATCCTTTTTTCATGTGTATTAATTTAGTTTAATAATATATTGAATTCTGTGTAAATTCTTGAAAATAGAAAAACAACTCAAATTTATTGAATAGCAATTCTAGTGACAAAGATAATTAAAATTTGAAGCTTTTAACGATAAATATCCTTCTTTAAGCTTTATTAATACTAACTTTTTGTGGAAAAAGTATTGCTAGTTACTATATTTATAAATATAAGGAACTAGATAAGCGTATGATGATCTTTTTATTCTTACTAAAGTACCTGATTATTAGAGCTTAATTGTTTATTAAATCTAAATATAATTCTAGCGCATCTCTTTTGCTTGGAGTCAGTTTATATGATATATATTCATTAAGATACTCCTCAAGGTTATAATTATGATCTTTATTGAATTTATTAATTGATTCTGAGATATGATTTACACCATAATTAATTGAATAATTGAATGAATTAATGAAATTAATGTCTAATTCTTTATTGGCAACCCATACCGCAAAAACAAAAGGTTTGCCAGTATAGTCTTTCCATTCTTCTGCCAAATCATAAATGTATTTATAAGGAAGTTCTTTTTGAGTTTTGTCGCCAATTAGCAATACTGAATCAATTTCTTTATTTGCTGTATAATTCTCTGGAAGTATTTCATAATTCCAATTATACTTCCAATACTTTTTAGCAAGAATTTTTAGTAGCTGAACAGAAGTTCTAGAATCAGGATCTAAATATACAGTTTCTATTTCTGATAATGGGATTTTACTCATTAAGAGCACGGTCTTTACTGCACCATTAGCACCAATGCAATATTCCGAAATTATTTTAGCATTCTCTATTTTGGGAAGCATTGCTACAGGAATTAACCCAAGGTCAACTTCTTTGTCTTTTAGTTTACGAGCACATTCTGATGGCACATCGAGGCTAAGATCATAAAGTTTCTTATTGAGTTTTTTATCAATACCATAAAGAAAAGGGTAGGTATTAGCATACGAAACTGCAGATATTTTTATTTTTTTCAATTTGTTGTTCTTATAGTTGTA
>JAOZPM010000210.1:0-3176 GCA_029932765.1 Bacteroidales bacterium
ATTAATCCTTTTATTTCATAAGTTGATGTAATAATTATGGAAGTATTATATATTTTAGTGCTTCAAATAACTAACAATAATTGAAGCCTAATTATGCAAAAAGAACTGAAATATTATAAGCCAGATAAAGACACTTCACAATGGTTTTATCCAATGGCAATAATTATGCTATTGGTAGTTGCTCCATTATTAAGTATTGGGTACGCAGAAGTTCAGTTTTTCTTTGAATCAGTCTTTATTTCAATAATAACATACGGAATATTCCTATTTATACTATTGATAATAGTTAATATTTCATTAGAATATACTAGAGTAGCTAACACAAAAATCAGCAATATTTATTCATGGATATTTATACTCATAGTATACTATTTACACTGGTCGGCATATTTGTATATTAGTATTCATGAAGTATTCAACGAATATGGAATAAGTGGAAGTGTAAACCTTGACAACTCTGCAGACAACTACCTTTCAATAGCAATGCAACCCTCTACCATGTGGACTTATATTACATTAGATGCATCTTTTGGATCATGGATAATATGGATAATTGAATTAATAGGTTTTTTGTTTATTGCATCTTTTAGTGGCTCAGAAGTAGAATTAGAACCTTATTCTAGTGAAACAGATTCGTATTTCGAAAAAACATCTTTTCCAGTAAATAAGATTACTAAAGAATATTTAATTGAAGCTATTAGCAATAAAGACTATACAAATATTGGTTTTATTGAAAAACATAATATAGGCCACGAAAGCTACAGCATTATTGATGTATTTACCTTGGCAGGAGAACAAAGTTATATGAGCTTAACAAATGTAAGCGCAGATATAAGCAAAGGTGGTAATCCTAGTTTTACAGAAACAATAAAAATTAAGAATATTGCGATAGATAAGGAGCTTAAGGACATGCTTTTAGCAATAGGTGGAAACATATCGAATGTAACAAATGAAAAAATAAAAGATGAGCTACAAAAATCAAATAACGATTCTGAAATAATACAAAGCGAGACTCCAAAAAGCAAGTCTAAAAAACAAGATATTATAGTACCTGAAATTAAAATACAAGGCCTTGGCAGCAAGAAGTTTATAAATATCATTCTCGAAATATTTGTTATGATTACTGGAATTGTTATTTCCGTATTAAGTTCTGAAGTTTATATGATAATATTTGGCCTTATTATTATTGGTGGTGCATTATTCTCAATAACAACCTCCATACTTGCACCAGACATAAAAAACAAGGTTATTATCAAAATTAATCCAACATACCTCATCATAGATAAAGACATTACAGAAAATCAGAAAGATATGACGATACGAATTAGCGATATCGACAGAAATGTATATGCCGAAACTAGCAAAGAGAATAAGTTTACAATATATCTGAAACCCAATAATACTCTTGGTCTCGATTATATAAACTTACCATTAAGTACACTTAATGTAAATACTGAAGAGTTTACAAAATCACTAGACTCTTTATTAGGCTCTACAATTGAGGATAGAATGAAGATATTAAAAATAATGGAGACAAAAATTAGGTTAAATAACTAACTCATCATTTCTAATAAAAGGTAAACATGAGCAAAACAAACAAGTTCAAGGAAGATTTAATTGGAGACGAATGGAAAGAAAGTACAGAAGATTCTTTTTATAAATCAGATGATGATTTTGGCGAGCCTGTGGAGAGTTATTTTGATGAAAGCAAAAGAAAAGAATTAGCCGTAGATGAAATAGAGCGATTAACTAATGAGGCTTTATCGCGAAAATTAGTTGGAAGATTAGATTCCAAAGCTGATGGCAATGATATTATCATAAAGCAAAAGTCTAGTTCTACTATTCAAATAAAAAATAAGGTTTCTAATAAAAATAGTATTTATCTAATACTTTCTATTCTTACAGCAACTATAATAATCATATTAGCCTACTATTACACATTTCATACTAATTTATTAAGCCGACATCAAGGTTTAGGAATGGCGGTTTTAGTAGGAATTACAATACGTACTATCTTAGGCAAGCTAAATACTAACCGATATGCAATAGAGATTAATCCATTTTATGTAAAAATAGATAAATCAATTACAACTACTAAAACTAATGCTACAATCTTCTTCGATGATATTTTGGGTATATCATTAACTGCTGATGACTTTAAGAATATTGATTCAAACTCAAAATTTGATGGCATTATACAATATATAGAAGATGTAAACAGAACAGAAATTACTGATTCTACTTTATATATATATTATGAAAAAGACGAAAAACAAGAAATTATGCCAATTGATTTTGATAAAGTTGAATTTGGCAAAATCGAATTACTTAGACTTACCTCTTCCTTACTTAGAAGCAATATAGAACAAAGACAAGAGATATTATCAGCACATAATTTTACATACAATAGTATTGATGAAGAATTACCTAAACAAGATAAACAAAGTGAGCAATCTGAAAATAACGACAGCATTGATAATTCAAAGAATGAAGTTGATAATATAACTAATGAATTAATAAAGGAAGATACTATTGTGGAGAATAGTAGCTCTACTGCTACTACAGAGGAAAACTCTGATATTCAAAAATATGAGCTTTGCTACGATAGACCTGGGAACTTAATGTTTAGCGGAAAGAAAGATGTTATTAAAATTAATACAAAAAATATATTTTTAAACTACGGTATTTGTGATGAAGAGGATGATATTACTATCGCTTTTGATGATATAATTGGAATTGCCTACGATGAATACGAAGCAAAAGAAGGTGTTTCAGAGAAAACGAGAGAACTAGAATCATATACCTATAGTCGAGAAGATGAAGAAGTATCCATTTATCATAAACAAGGAAATAGATCTGTAAATACTAAGGTTTACATATATAAAACTGATAGCAAAAAAGGAGAGTTTTTCGATTTAATTATATTATTATATAAACATAATGAAGAACAGAGAAAAAAGATATTGCAAGTGCATGAATCTTAGATAAGAAGAAATATAGTGATCTAAATATTTTACAAAACTATAAATACAGAATTTATAGCACAAAAAAACCTGAAGGTTATCCTTCAGGTTTTCTTTTTAATAGTGATCCAGACAGGGCTCGAACCTGTGGCCTGCGGTTTAGAAAACCGCTGCTCTATCCAGCTGAGCTACTGGACCATCTCTTTCTTCAAT
>JAOZPM010000094.1:0-7347 GCA_029932765.1 Bacteroidales bacterium
AAATAATATAATAATAGATAAATCTTGCATTTCGCTGGAATATTACTTATATTTGTTGGATAAATAGATACTTATAACTTTTGTATACATAAAAGCAAATCAAAATCTAAAAGATTCTATTAGATTCAGCCTACGCAGCTATTGAATTGTTTAGAAAAAATAGAACGATCATAACTAACACCAAACAGAGTTTATTAACAGAAATAATTCAATTTATTACCAATAAATTTAGTTTTTTAGTACATAATTTTTCATTATAGATTAATAATTAAACCATAAAGCCATGAAATCAATAAAAACTTTTATTAGCATTTTATTATCAATAATAATGTTAACTAATTTTTATTCGTGTGAATGCGAAGAAATTATAGAACCAGAAGATATTGCTCCAAATTATATGGTTTCTCAATACGAACTTGATAAAGCTATTGTAGAGACTAATACCACAAATGTGGCCACCGGTTTTGAAACTGTTTTTTCTGAATTGATTTCGGATAGTACAAATCGAGCGATATTTAGTCAGGAGTTTGTTGATGCGGCTAGGTTTTATGATGATAATTCAGGTTACTTTTTCGTTGAAACACTAGATGGCGCATGGGTTGTTGCTATTGTAAATCATGCACTTATAGGCACTTCCCGAATTAATATTCAAGATATAAATGGGAAATATTTTATTCAAGAAATGGTGGAAACTGTTAGGTATAAGGGTTCTGGATTTGTAGAATATTACCGTGAGAACCCATCTACTGGAGCCATTGAGCGAAAACTAAGCTTTGTTACATTGATACCTTCTGCAGACTGGTTTATAGGTACAGGTTTTTATGGCGATCCTCCAGAAAAGTTATACGAACCTTTTGATGCACAAAAAGAAGTTTTATTGCAGGTTACCTCTACAATGGCAAAAGGAATATCTGGAATTTTGGATAGTATATATACCGATGAGAATAGTGTTGTCCAATTCTGCCAAACAATGGTTGACCATATCAGTTTCTTTGACAATGGTTCTGGTTATTTCTTTATAAACGATTTAGATGGAATTAATATAGCTCATGGGGCTGATGCATCTCACCAAGGGCAAAATGACTATGACATACAGGATAATAAGGGGGCTTACATAATTCAGGATATGATTAATATTGCCAAAGGTTCTGGTTCAGGATATTATCAATATTATTGGAATAATCCAGCTACAGGAGATGAACAAATTAAAGTTACTTATGTAATGCGAATTCCAAATACAGATTATTTTATTGGTTCGGGTTTTTATGTAAAATAATAATTAACTAGTTTATTATTTAGAAGTTTTACTAATCAATAATTTCTTATTTTCTAATTGAAACTGCATTATTTGTATTTTTGCACTTTAATATTCAATTTATGAAAATAAAAATTCTGTATAGAGGTATATTAATTACTATTGCGGCAATAGTGATTATTGCCTTAATCCCTTTTGGTAGTAATAATATTGCTATTAATTATATTGAAAGAAGCTCTGGTGAGCTTAAAACCGAGAAAGTGTATGGTGAAGCTTGGTTAGCTTGGCTTTATAATAATCCCATTGGTGAGCTTACTACATCTACTTTGGTTAAACGCAAATTCCTTTCTGATTGGTATGGTTCTCAAATGGATAAACCTAGCTCTAATAAAAAGATTGAAGGCTTTGTGGAAACTTATAATATAGATTTAAGCATTTGTCAAAAGCAGGAGTTCGATAGCTTTAATGACTTCTTTTATCGTAAGTTAAGAAGTGATGCGCGTGAGATTGATGCTGATTCATTATCAGTAGTATCTCCTGCTGATGGAAAAGTGTTAGCTTATTCTAACATAAAGAATGAAGATTTTATAGTAAAAGGCTATAAGTTTAATGTAGAAACATTTTTTCAGAATCCTTTCCTTTCAGATATGTATGCCGATGGTAGTTTGATGATAATTCGCCTTTGTCCAACAGATTATCACCGATATCATTTTCCTGTAAGTGGCATTATTAGTATCGATACACTTATAAATGGTGATTATTATTCGGTATCGCCAATTGCATTGCGTAAAAAAGTTGAGCTAATTAGTTTAAATAAAAGAAGTTATAGTGTAATTAGCACTATTGAGTTTGGTGATGTTATTATGTCAGAAGTTGCGGCAACTATGGTTGGTAGTATGATAAATACTTATAGCGATAATTCCATTATTAAGGGAGAAGAAAAAGGTTATTTTAAATTTGGCGGATCAACAGTGGTGTTGTTCTTTAAGAAAGGAAGTATTATAATTGATAACGACCTTCTTGAAAATACTAGAAACGGCTTGGAAACTGAGATTAAAATGGGAGATAGGATAGCAATAAAAGCTACTCTTTAATTATAGTCTGTTTCTCTATTTTTTCATCATAAATTTTAAATCCACAATTCTGATAAAAGCTTAATGCTCTTTTACTATCATTAGAACAAGTATGAAGCATTACTTCCTTTATATTTCTAATTTTTAATATATTTAGTAGTGCAAACATCATTGTTTTCCCATAGCCTTTACCTATTGTATTTGGTGTTAAGCCAAAATATATTATCTCTGGCTTAATGGAAAAATCTAACTCAAAATATCCAATTATATCCTCATTACTATAAACGTAATATACTTCTGTAGTGTCTTTTGCGAGTATGTGATGCAGTTCTTCTCTATTTATTATTAATCTTTCGGACCATTGCCAGGCACCACCAATCTGTTTATAAATAGATAGGTAATTTTCAATATCAATATTTGATTGGAGCACGCAATCAATGGTGTCAGTATTGTGTATTTCATACGAACCTAATTCATAATTGAGATACCAAACTATAGCTTCTTCATATCTTATGCTACTATTATTCATATTTAGCTTCAATTCTATGAACACCAACCGAATAATCCTTAAATATTAAGGAATATATATATTCGAAATGCTCCTTATTATTTACAAAGTCAAGATTATTGGTGTCAATTATTAAAATTCTAAGATTATTTTGCTGTTTTATAAATTCAAAATAGCTATTCTGAATTTTTTCTAAATATTCATCCTTAATTTCTTGCTCATAATCTCTGCCTCTTTTTTTGATATTGCTTTGTAAAGTGTCAACATTAGCATACAAATAAACCAAAAGGTCAGGTTTTATCAGGCTTTGATTTATAATTTCAAATAATGTATTATATAGCTTGAACTCATCAGTTTGCAATGTTTTGCGAGAGAATATTAGGGATTTATTAATAAAATAATCGGCAATAGTAAATGTTTTGAACATATCTTTAGAAGCAAGTTTATCTTTAAGCTGCTGAAATCGCTCAGCAAGAAATGATAATTCTAAAGGAAATGCAAATCGCTCAGGATCTTTATAAAATTTTGGAAGAAAGCTATTGTCCTCAAACTCCTCAAGAATTAATTTGGCATTACATTTTTCTGCAATAAGTTTAGCTAAGGAGGTTTTTCCTGCGCCAATATTGCCTTCTATTGCTATAAACTGGTATGTATTATCTATATTAGTCATTCTTATATTGCCATACTTTTACAGTGTCATTACATTCATTTAATAGTTCTTTTATGCTTTTTTCTAAAACTGGATGATTAAAATTTGGAACAATATTCATCAGGCAAATTAGAGTAAACATTCTTTCGTGTAAACGGGGGTGAGGTATAATTAAATTCTCTGTTTTTATAATCTCAGAATTATAAAACAAAATATCAATATCCATTTTTCTAGAAGCGTATGCATTACTTTGCTTCTTTCTTCCTGTTTGCACTTCAATCGCCTGAGTGAGTTTTAGTATTTCTAAAGTATCTTTTTCAGTTTCTAATTCTATACATATATTTAAGAAATTATTCTCACTTTCGAAACCCCAAGCTTCACTTTCATATATTTCTGATTTGGAAACAATATTTCCTAACTTACTAATCTCTAGCAAAGAATCTCTAATTAACTCACTTCTATTACCCATATTTCCACCAAGAAGCAAAACTACTTTATTCATAGATTTTCTTATTAAGTAGTGAAATAATTCTTTTGCTCATATTATTGAAAAAACGTTTGTTGCCAAATGCAACAACCCATTGTACACCTTTTACTGCATTGGTAATAAAAATTTCTTCAGCTGCTTCCAAATTAGCCTCAGTAAGCGAAGTTTCGATTATAGGAATATTATTTTCGGCAACAATTTTAAGCACCATCTGACGCATTATTCCATCTAGTATTCCATCGTCTATTTGTGGTGTATATAAATTTCCGTTAATTACGGCAAATATATTTGAGCTACTAGTTTCAGTAATATTATTAGAAGTATTTGTTAAAATGGCATCGTCCCATTTGTTTTCTCTTGCATCCAATGCTGCTATTATCATTTCTTGCTTTGCAATGGTTTTTACTTTCGAGAAAATACTTTTATGCTGTTTTATCTTAGTTGTAATCCCAATATGCAAGCCTTTGGTATTAAGAGTGTACTCATTGTTATCTATGGCAGTAGCTTCTAATAAATATTCACAATCATTGGTATCAGGTAGGTATAAGCCACCATCTTTTCTAAATACTTGCAAGCGGACTCTTGCAGCAGATTCAATCCCATTTGCTTTTATAAGTTCTCTAGTCTTATCAATTAGCTGTTGTTTATCGGGTAGATTAGAAGTTTCAATCTGTAATAACTTCATACCTTCAAGCAACCTATTATAATGTAGGTCGAGAAACATGATTTTATTATTGGTAAAAAACACACTTTCAAATAAGCCATCAGCATAGCGAAAAGCTCTGTTTTTTATGCTAATACCATCATCTATATTACGCATCTCTCCAGAAAAAATATAATATTGCATCTAATTGAAATTTAAGTGTGCAAAGTTAGTAAAATAAGTAATTATTAATTCTTATTTTTCAATCTTCATTCTTAATTCATTATTCTCTATTATTCCCCTTCTTCAATTCTTTGCAAATGACAAAAAGCTAGTTCTCCAGTTTCTTCATTACGTAAATGAAGCCCATTTCCTTCGCAGTATTCATACTCTTTACAATCAGCACAAATGCCAGTTTTGGTCCAACTTCTATCTCTAAAAATTTGATATTTATTCTCCCATACTTCAGCAATATTATCTTTGTAAATATTGCCTTGCTTATAGTTTTCTCTTAGGTTGGGGCATGCAGAAATAGAGCCGTCTGCAAGTATTGATGCTATGTTAATTCCTGCTTGGCAGAAGAAAAAATCGTCTCTTACTTCTTTTTCGTAGTTTCCTAAAAATCCTTCGCAGCCATAGCTCATATCAATTTTACCTTCCTTACGAGTTTGGGCAATGAAATCAAATAAGGCTTTAAATTGCTGTGGGTTAAGTTGCAATAAATCGTTTACCTTGGCTCTACCAATGGGGAAGATGGTGAAAACACGCCATTCTTTTATGCCAATTTCTATAAGTAAGTTTTTAAGTTCATTTAGTTCATCAAAGTTCTGAGTATTTATACAGCTTACCACATCATATTTAAGATTCTCTACTTGTGGTAGAAGCTTTACTGCAGATATTACTTTTTCGAAACTGTGCTTATTGTTTCTGAGCCAGTTATGAGAATCATTAAGACCATCTAGGCTAATAGTTATAGCGCGCATACCAGCATTCAAAAGACTATTTAAGCGTTCCTTGCTAAGTAGCATTCCGTTAGTAACAATGCCCCAAGGGAATCCCCTTTTATATAGTTCACGACCTGCATCCTCAATATCTTTACGTAATAACACCTCGCCACCAGTAATAGCAATCATTGTATTATTGGGATCAACTATGTCTTTGAGTTTATCAATTGCGCCAATAAAATCAGTAATGGGCATATCTGGCACATGAGCATCTTTCTTGCAATCGCTACCACAATGCAAGCAGTTTAAATTACATCTAAGAGTGCATTCCCAGAAAATATAATTGAGTTTATGAAGTTTTGTGGCATTTTTCTTATACTGTTTGTATAGCTTGAGCCCGATTCGTTTTTTAATGGAAATATCTGCTACAGACATTATTTCTTATCTAATTCTATATTGAACTCCTTGGAAGTTTCACCTTCATACCAGTTGCCATCGCCATTAGTGTATTCAGGATTTTTAAATTCAACAACGGTATCTAAATTATGAAAATTGCCATTTGTTGCTCCATCAATATCTGCAAACTCAATATCTATTTTTTGATTTCCAGGGAAGCCATAGTTATCCACGATATTGTAGTTTCCACTATTATCAGTAAATGCTGTATCTCCTTTCATTACTACTCTAATATTTTTAATAGGAGTATTATCAGTACTATTGGTAACATTACCATTTACAATATACTTAGCTGAAGGTACACCATATTCAGCAACAGGGTCAATGCCTATTTTTTCGCATGATGATGTCAATCCCAATATTCCTAAAAGGCTCAATATTATTGCATTGTATGCTGAATAGTACTTTATTTTTACTTTTTTCATTATTGAATACCCTTTGAATAGAATTGTACACTCACAAAGATACAAATAAATATTGAATTAGTAGTAGTGGTAAATGTGTATTTTATCACTTTATATACCTCGTAATTAATAAATAAGTGAAATAAATAATAGTACATTTGTATGAAACTATACTTTATGAAAAATATTCAATTAAAACGAGTTTTTGATTTTATTGAGACTATTGAGAAAAATAATAACCGTGAATGGTATACTGATAATAAATCTTTTTATTTGGATGCCAAGAATGATTTTGAAGAATTTCTTGAATTTGTAGGCAATCAACTTGAAATTATTGATCCAAGTTTTCATTTTACAAAAGCTAAGGATTATACCTTTAGAATATACCGCGATGTACGTTTCTCTAAGAATAAGGCTCCTTATAAAAATCATTTTGGAGCTTTCTTGGCTAATGGTGGTCGTAAGTCGCCAATGGCAGGTTATTATATTCATTTAGAGCCTGGTGCTTCATTTATTGGTGGTGGCGTATATCGCCCAGATAAGGATTATTTGAAAGTAATTAGGCAAGAGATGTACTACTCTTTTAAGGATTATGAAAAGATAGTTCTTAATGACAGTTTTAAAGAGTATTTTCCTACGCTAATGCCCGATAAGCTAAAAACTGGCCCTAGAGATTTCCCAAAGGATTGTGATGCAATAGAATGGCTGAAATATAAGAGTTTTGCTGTGGGGCATTCAATTTCTAAAGAGGAAATAGTATCAGCTAATTTTGCAAAGGACGTTATTAATGGCTTTAGTACTCTTAAACCAATGAATGATTTCCTGAATAATGCTATAATTGAAAATGTATAGTAAGGTTTATTATTCCAATCACAATTCATCTACGGGCAAGATACCCGAGATGCATTTACATGTAACACGGCCTTCT
>JAOZPM010000094.1:7447-11956 GCA_029932765.1 Bacteroidales bacterium
CCGTAGTTATTATAAGGTATAAATGTAATTCCAATAGATCTACGGGCAAGATGCCCGTGATACATTTCCCAAAACACAAAAAAGCCCCAACAGATTTTAAATCCATTGGGGCTTTGATATTATAATTTATTATAATCTATTTATTAGCATCAACCATTGTCATACTAGCATATTCGCCAGAGTCTAATTTACTTTTTACAGCTTTAAATGCTTCAATAGTATAATTTACATCTTCTATAGTATGTATTGCTGTTGGTATTAGGCGCAATAGAATTTCACCTTTTGGAATAACAGGGTATACTACTACCGAGCAAAATACATCATGCTTTTCGCGAAGGTCAAAGATTAGGTTTGTAGCTTCAGGAACTCCACCTTCTAGATAAACAGGAGTTACAGGAGAATTTGTAATACCAATATTAAAACCATTTTCCTTAAGACCTTTCTGTAATGCATTAGCTACTTTCCATAATTGCTCTCTAAGCTCAGGCATAGTGCGCAACATCTCTAGACGCTTTATAGCACCTTTTACCATTGGCATTGGCAATGATTTTGCAAAAATTTGAGAACGCATATTATACATTAAAAAATCGATAATTTTTTCGTCACCAGAAATAAATGCTCCAATACCTGCCATTGATTTGGCAAATGTACTAAAGTATAAATCTATTTTATCTTGAACTCCAAAATGTTCCCCAGCACCAAAACCAGTATCACCCATAGTACCAAAGCCATGAGCATCGTCAACTAGCATACGGAAATCAAATTTACTCTTCAATGCCGATAGTTCATCAAGCTTACCCATATCACCAGCCATGCCAAATACACCTTCGGTAATTAGTAAAATACCACCGCCAGTTTCCTCAACACGTTTTGTAGCAAAACCGAGCATTTTCTCAGCTCTTACAATATCATTATGTGGATAAACAAAACTTTTTCCACCTTTAGCTTTATGCAAAAAGATACCATCCATAATACTCGCATGGCATTCTGAATCATAAACTACTACATCGTTACGGTCAACCATAGAATCAATAATTGACATAATGCCTTGATAACCATAGTTTAGTAGAAAAGTTTTCTCTTTTTGAACAAAGTCTGTTAGATTATTCTCTAACTCTTCGTGAAATTTAGTTTGACCCGACATCATTCTTGCGCCCATAGGATAAGCCATTCCGAATTCTGCTGCTGCTTCAGCATCAGCTTTTCTTACTTCAGGGTGATTAGCTAAGCCAATATAATTATTCAAACTCCAAACTAATTTTTCTTTACCACGAAACATCATTCTTGATGATATTTCTCCTTCTAACTTAGGAAAAGCAAAATAACCATGAGCTTCTTTCTGATATTTTCCTAAGCTTCCAGGACGATCGAGTACTTTTTTAAATAAATCCACTTTTATATGTTTTAAATATTATTATAATCAAAAATTAAATAGCAAATGTACTAAAAATATGCATTTGCAGATATAGATTATTTGATGCTGATATTCTTATTACTAATACCAATAATAATCTACTTATTATAATTTCTTGCTCCAAAAATAGAGCTGCCAATTCTAACTAATGTGCTCCCTTCCTGCACTGCAATTTGGTAGTCGTTTGACATGCCCATTGATATTTCGCGATAGAAAATATCATCAAGAAAGAACTTATATTTTACACTTTGAAATATGTTTAATAGGTGTTGAAACTCAGCTCTAATTAATTCAGTATCAAAGGTGTTGCTTGCCATTCCCATAACGCCAGTAATCTTAATGTTTTTCATTGACTTATATTCGTCAGAAGATAAAAGCTCTGCAGCTTCTTTAATATCAAGGCCAAACTTAGTTTCCTCACTAGCAATATGAAACTGCAGTAAGCAGGAGATTATTCTATCATTTTTCAAAGCTTCCTTATTAATCTCTTTTAGCAATCGCAAACTATCCACAGCATGAATTAGCTTAACGAAAGGAGCAATGTATTTCACTTTATTGCGCTGCAAATGGCCAATAAAGTGCCAATGGATATTATCAGGAAGAGCTTCTGCTTTTTCCTGCAATTCGATAGCTTTATTTTCGCCAAAAATCCTATGTCCTGCATCATAGGCAGTTTGTATATCCTCAATAGGTTTGGTTTTAGAAACAGCTACAAGGCGCACTTGCTCTGGTAGTTGGCCTTTTATACTTGCAATTTTATCTCCAATATCACTCATATGTATAATATGTTCATTAAAAATGCAAAGTTATATAAGAATGTATTATTAACAAATTTATATTTGCATATCTTTCTTTTATTTTAATAATATGGTATAAAATGAAAATGAAAGAGGAATTATTCTAATAATATATATACAAAACAATAATTGTAAATGTTTGAAATAAGTTCCATTTATAGCTTATGGTGGATGTTGCCAGTAATTATACTGAGTATTGCATTATCAGCATTATTATATTTCAAAAATTCCAAGGAAGAATTTTCCAATTGGGTAAATTTTCTTTTAGCATCATTTCGATTTATAGTTTTTTCAGTTTTAGGTTTTTTATTATTGTCACCATTATTAATTAGCTGGCAAACTAAGGTAGAAAAAGCTAAAATAATTATAGTTACGGATGATTCTAAGTCAATGACACTTTGGGGCGAACAAGATAAGCTAAAGGAGTATAATAACTCGATATTAGAAAAACTAAATAAGGGCTTTAGTGAAAAATTTGATATAATAAATTACTCCTTTGGAAATAAGATTAAAATAATAACTGAAGAAAACACATATTCAAATTTACGTACAGACATAAATGGAGCAATAAAATCGATATCAGAAAAGTATAAGTATAATAATATTGGAGCAATAGTATTTCTTAGCGATGGAATATATAATGTAGGAAATAACCCTATTTATTCCATAAAATATTCCAAATTTCCAGTTTATACACTTGGTTTTGGAGATACTATTATGCATCACGATATTGCCATTGAGAAAGTTCTTGTAAATAAAACTGTTTATATAAAGAATAAATTTCCAATGGAAGTTAGCATTTCGGCAAAAATGCTAAAAGGAAAGAAATCTAAGCTAATTGTTACTTCCAATGGCAAAACCATACATACTTATGTGTTAAACTTTGATAGCAATAATGATTTTCTGAAACATAGATTTTTTATTAAAGAGAAAAAGTCAGGTTTTAAAACCTATAAAATATATATTCAGGAAATTGATAACGAAAGGAATATTCTAAATAATATAGCAAGAGTTAATGTAGAAGTACTAGGAAGTAAGAAAAAGGTTTTATTGCTATACACGAGCCCTCATCCTGATATTGCAGCATTGCAACATAGTATTAAGAAGAGTGATGAATATGAATTGGAAATAAGTAATGTCTATAAATTTAAAAAAGATATTAAGGATTACTCTCTTATTATAATGCATCAAATTCCAGATAATAATGTGAGAAGTGTAAGCATAATTAATAAGATGAAAATTGAAGGTATACCTGCTTTATGGATTCTGGGAGCAAAGAGTGGTATACATTTCTTTAATGCAATGAAAGTTGGCATTAGTATTGAGAGTAAAAAACAGTCTTTTATAGAGTCCACATCTATAGTAAATACGGACTTTGCTGAATTTGTTATTCCAAAAAAATTAGCAAATCAAATATCATTTTATCCTCCATTATACTCACCTTATGGAAGGTATAAAACATATAATTCCATACGAACAATATTTTACCAACAAATAGGATCGGTTGCCACAAAATATCCTCAGGTTTGTATTTCAGAAAATAGTGGTAAACGTAGTGCCTTTATATTAGGAGAAGGAATATGGCGCTGGCGTTTGTATGATTTTATGGAAAATAATTCTCATATAAATTTTGACAGTTTTATTCTCAAGCTAATACGTTATGTGTCTATTCAGAAAAATATTAAACGCTTTGACGTACAACATAAGGCTCAGTATAAAGAGTTTGATGATGTGGTGTTTAACGCCCAATTCTATAATGCATCATACGAGGCATTAAATAATGTTGTGATAGATTTAGTAATTAGTAATCAGGATTCCAATAAATATAACTTCTCTTTTTCTAATGATGGTCAATTATATTCTGTGTTGGCTGGGCGATTGCCTAGGGGAGAATATACTTATAAGGCTCAAGTAAAGTATAATAACAAAAACTTTATTAAGCGAGGAAAGTTCTATGTAGATGCCGTTGAACTTGAAGGGACTAATTTATTGGCAAATCATGATTTATTACGCAAAATGGCTTTAAAATCAAATGCTAAATTCTATATTTCTGATAATTATAAATATTTGATTGATGATATTAATAATCGTGAAGATATTGTAAATATTGAAACCCAGACTTTAGAATATAAAGATATTATTAATTATCCAATAATTATGATTCTACTTATTTTAATAATGTCAGTAGAGTGGTTCATCCGAAAACAAATGGGTAGTTATTAATATTTTCCAATTAATCAATTGTATTCATCAAATCAGCAAACTTATATCTATAATCTAAATGCCTAGTAATAGTTT
>JAOZPM010000095.1:0-11954 GCA_029932765.1 Bacteroidales bacterium
AGTTAACTAACTATTATAAATGACAAACAAACACAAAACTTATAATATTAAAAAATGCTCATTATACAAAACAAAACAGCCTTTCCAAAAGGAAAAGGCTGTTTTTAAGAATATTTTTTATATTTAAAGTCTAAAGCTCAGGGCCAGCAGCAACTAATGCCTTGCCCTCCTCATTATCAGTATATTTATCAAAGTTCTTGATAAATAATCCTGCTAAATCCTTAGCTTTAGTTTCCCATTCTTCGTAAGTAGCATAAGTATTTGCTGTATCCAAAATTTTAGTTTCTACACCGGGAAGTTCTATAGGAATTTCTAGATTAAAAATAGCGGTTTTAGTAGTTTCAGCTTTCTCAATATCGCCATTAAGGATAGCATCGATAATACCTCTTGTGTCTTTTATGGAAATTCTTTTTCCTGAGCCATTCCATCCAGTATTTACAAGGTAGGCCTTGGCATTATGCTTTTCCATTTTCTTTACTAATTCGGCAGCATACTTTGTAGGATGCAATGATAAAAACGCTTCTCCAAAACAAGCTGAGAATGTTGGTTGAGGCTGTGTTACTCCTCGCTCTGTACCAGCTAATTTTGCAGTAAACCCCGATAAGAAGTGATACTTAGTTTGCTCAGCAGTAAGTTTAGATACTGGCGGCATTACGCCAAAAGCATCAGCGGTTAAGAAAATAACTTTTGTTGCATGACCAGCTTTTGAGATAGGTTTTACTATATTATTGATATGGTAAATTGGATACGAAACACGAGTATTTTTAGTTGTGCTATCGTCGGTAAAATCAATCTTACCATTGGCGTCAACGGTTACATTTTCAAGAAGTGCATCTTTACGTATTGCAGCAAAAATTTCAGGCTCAGCATTTTTATCCAAATCAATGGTTTTGGCATAGCATCCTCCTTCAAAATTAAAGATTCCTTCATCGTCCCAGCCGTGCTCATCATCACCAATCAACTGTCGTTTAGGATCGGTAGAAAGAGTTGTTTTGCCAGTTCCAGAAAGACCAAAGAAAATAGCCACTTCACCATTATCCGCCTTATTTGCAGAGCAATGCATAGCCGCCATACCTTTAAGTGGAAGATAATAATTCATCATAGCAAACATTCCTTTCTTCATTTCACCACCATACCAGCTACCACCAATAAGTTGCATTTTTTTGCTAAGATTAAATACCGTATAAACATCAGAGTTCATACCATGTTTTTCCCAATTAGGATTAGTAGTTTTAGATGCATTAAGGATTACAAAATCAGGTTCACCAAAATTCTCAAGTTCTTCTGCTGTTGGGCGAATAAACATATTTTTTACAAAATGTGCCTGCCAAGCAACTTCCATAATAAAACGTACTTTAATACGAGAATTTTCGTTTGCACCAGCATATCCATCAATAATATATAGCTTCTTGCCACTTAGTTGTGCAGTGGTTGTTTTCTCAAGGTCGTTCCATACTTCTATTGGAAGTGGTTTGTTATCATTAGGCGATTGAGAATTATTCCACCAGATTGTATCCTCAGTAACATCATCCTTAATAATGTATTTGTCTTTTGGAGAGCGCCCGGTAAATACTCCTGTCATAACATTCACTGCATCAAGCTCTGTCATATAGCCTTTTTCAAAACCTTCGAGCTTTGAATCAAGTTCGTCAGCTCGTAATTGCTCATATGATGGGTTGTGAAATACTTCAACAGTATCACTAATTCCATATTGCTTTAAAGAGTTGTAAATTTTGTGTTCCAATTTCATAATATCTTTGATTTAAATACATTTCTACTTGAAAAACAAAGATAATAAACTAGCTCGTAAAATAAGATGATATATGTGACTAAATGTTAGATTCCTCGGTAGTTAATAAGCAATAATGAAGGCCAACTCACCAGTTCAATTTAAGGAGAGTATGCTATTAGCATTACTTATAAAATGATTCTATGCCTAGTTGGATTATCTCCCTTAGGGATGGTTAGAATATGATATCAGTAATATTGACTAATAAATAGCATAATTGCAAGCTTATAATATAAATAGTACTATTTTCGCGCCCTTAATTTTTACATTAGTTATTATGACAACAACAGCAAAAGATATAGAAATAATGTCGCCAGTAGGCTCTTATGAGATGCTTGCAGCGGCAATACAAGGAGGAGCAAATTCAGTTTATTTTGGAATAGAGAATTTGAATATGCGATCAAAATCATCAAAGAATTTTACTATTGAAGATTTAAAGAACATAGTAGAAATAGCAAATGCTTCCAATGTTCGTACCTATATTACTCTAAATACAGTTATTTATGACCAAGAGTTAGGAACTATGCGTCGTATTGTGAATGCTGCTAAGGAGTATAATGTTACAGCCATAATTGCATCTGATGTTTCGGTAATTCAGTATGCACGTTCGCAAGGTGTGGAGGTTCATATTTCTACTCAGAGTAATGTTACAAATATTGAAGCGGTAAAATTCTACGCTCATTTTGCTGATGTAATGGTTACTGCTCGTGAGCTTAATCTTACCCAAGTAAAAGAAATTACGGACACAATAGAGCGCGAGCAAATAAAAGGGCCTAGCGGTAAGCTTATTGAAATAGAAATATTTGTTCATGGTGCTTTATGCATGGCTGTTTCGGGTAAATGCTATATGAGTCTTGATCAAATGAACTCATCGGCAAACCGAGGAGCATGCCTACAACCTTGCCGACGCAAATACGAGGTAAAAGATAAGGAGAGTGATATAAAATTTGAGATTGATCAGGAGTATATTATGTCGCCTGAAGACCTTAAGACTGTTGACTTTGTGGATAAAATGCTTTATGCAGGAGTTCGTGTTTTAAAGGTTGAAGGTAGAGGTAGAAATCCTGAATATGTAAAAACTGTAACACAGGTATATCGTGAGGCCGTAAATGCATATTTTGCTGGGGAATATACAAAAGATAATATTGCTAAGTGGAATAAGAAATTAGCAAGTGTATATAATCGTGGTTTTTGGGATGGTTATTACCTAGGTCGCAAAACTGGTGAGTGGACAAAAGTTTATGGCTCGCAAGCCACGCAAAAGAAGAAGTATGTTGGCAAGGTAACTAATTATTTTTCAAAACTTGGAGTTGCAGAGCTTAAGCTTGAATCTCATGAACTTGAAGTTGGTGATAAGTTTTATATTCAAGGCGAAACCACAGGCGTTTATGAAGGTGTAATTGATGAATTGAGACTAGACCTAAAGCCAGTACAAAAAGTTGTAAAAGGTGACCTCTTTTCAATGAAAACTGCTGATCTTGTTAGAAGAAATGATAAAATTTATAAAATTGAGGAAACTATTGCACCTATTTTATAAACTTGCTGCCTGAAAATTGCATTTACTAATTGAACTTACAATTCTATCTTTTAAATAAATTAGTTATAAAATGTTGATTTTATTTTTATCTTTGGCTTATATTATCGACTTACTAACTATACTCTATGATCTCTAGGTTATTAATCTTATTTGTCTTTTTACTATCAATTAATTTTGCTTTTGCAATTGATGATGATTTCATTATTGATATTAGTAAAATTACAACACCATTAGATTTAAATGAGTACACATACTCATATTCTACATACGATACTAGTTCAAATATACACATTGCATTAAAGAAGGAGTTTGTATATGCTCCAACAGCAGCAAAAGGTATTAATCACAACAAAATATATTGGAAACGATATAGCCTAAATAATCCCTATAATGCGACCGTTGAACAAATTATTTATATCCCCTATGCGGTAATTAATACAATAATTGTATACAGTAAACATAATGATGAAATAAATCATATTGCATCAATGGGGATGTTGTATAAAAGAAAAGATAAACCTGTAGAGACTATTGGTTACCCAATTGTATTAAATCTTAAGCCTGGTCAAACAGATGTTTATATTTACTTCAAACATTTCAATCTGTCTCTTCGTACAAACTCTGTGCTAATAACAAAGAAGGAATTAATTAGTGGTCAGCGAAAGGATGAGAAATTTATCTATTTCTGGAAGGGTGTTTTTTATTTTACACTCTTTATTTCTCTCTTTCTTTTTATGATAACAAAGCTAAGAATGTTCATCTATTATTTTTTCCTAAATGCAGGAATGGGAGTATTCTTTTTGTCAGAAATGGGAGAAATAACGTTGTTTTTTGAGCTCATTCCTTATAATATGACTGCAAACCTAAAGCAAACAGGTATACTTTTGGCATTTGTATTCTTTCCATTATTGATTAACCAACTTACACCTATTGCAAAGCTACGACCTATATTGTGGAAGGTAATGTATTCAATTTTGGGGGTAGTAGCTTTTTTCTGGTTTGGCTGTTTATTTCCATATTTTCTGACTAATAAATTCCTGCTAATTACTACATACTTATATAATTATTATGCTCCATTTATGTTGTTTCTTCAGCTGTATTTTGTTTATGTAGCATTTAGAGCAAAAGAAAAAAATGCCACATTTGTATTTATGGGATATAGTGGATATGTATTAGCCTTATTTGTGTATGTAATTCTTCCTAATTTTGGGCTTTTGAAGCCTAGTTTTCATATATATAATACCTTTATTTATGGATCACTTTTTGAAGTTACAATGTTTATGATAATGATAGGAAAAGAAACCCTATCAATGTATGATCAGCGGTCTCAATTATTAGTAAAGCAAAAAACTCATCAATCGGAAATAATAAATACGGTAGTCAAAAGTCAGGAAGAAGAGAGAAACAGAATAGGTAGGGAGCTTCATGATTTAGTAGGAGCTGATATTTCTGCCATTAAACTGAATATGCAACAAGAAGATAAAATGCTAAATAATATTATTGATAATACAATTATTCATATTAGAAATATTAGTCATGGTTTAGCTTCTCCGCAGCTTAAATGCGACAAATTTGTAGATGAGATATCTGACCTATGTTCATTGTTTTCGAAGCCAGGGTTTATTGTAAAATCGAATTTCTATAATTGGGTGGGATTTAATGATCAAGAGAAAATAATACATATTTATAGAATTATTCAAGAACTTATTAATAATGCGGCTAAACATAGTAAAGCAACTAATGTTTCTGTACAATTTTTTATTAGTGAAAACAATAAGGTTACTATTATGTATGAAGATAATGGTATTGGATTTAATTATAAGGATGCACATAAGAAAAAAGGCCTTGGTCTTGCGAATATTGAGAATAGAGTTCACCTTATTAATGGTAGTATGGTTTTTGACAGTTCGCCAAGCCTACAAACTACAACAGTAATAATAGAGGTTCCTGTATAAAACTACAGAGATAAATAAAAACTAATAAATTCTATTATTAAAAACCTTAAAACACTATATTTGCGTTTCAAAATCCATACAGTATGCACACAACAGAAGAATTACAACAAAGAATATTAGATTTATTTGGCACTCTAAATTATATGAGTGATCCTCAAGAGTTATATGAGCCAATACAGTACTCTCTTTCACAAGGAGGAAAACGATTACGCCCTTTATTAAGTTTTATGGCGTGTTCGTTATATGGTGGTAAAATTGAGGAGGTAACAAATGCAGCCATTGGATTAGAAATTTTTCATAATTTTACTCTGCTTCACGATGATATTATGGATAAATCACCTTTGCGGAGAGGAATGCCTTCTGTTTATAAAAAATGGGATTTGAATACAGCAATACTATCTGGAGATACAATGTTTGTTGTGGCATACGAATATGTAACTAATACTAAAGCAGAATACCTAGTAGATACATTAAAAGTATTTAATGCTACTGCTCGCGAAGTATGTGAGGGACAGCAGTATGATATGAATTTTGAAACACAGAAAATCACTACCATTGATAATTATATGGAAATGATACGATTAAAAACTGCTGTGCTTATTGCTGCGGCATTAAAAATTGGAGCGATTTCTGCAAATGCATCAAAAGAAGAGCAACAGCGTATTTATGATTTTGGGATTCTTATAGGTTTAGCTTTTCAACTTCGTGATGATTATTTAGATGCCTTTGGCGATCAGGTAGTATTTGGTAAACCAATTGGCAATGATATTGTTACCAATAAAAAAACCTACCTTTATTTAAGAGCTTATGAATTAGCAGATGCACAAAAAACTATTATGCTTAATGAGGCTTTTAATATCAATGATAGTAGTAAAAAGGTAAAAGAAGTTCTTGGTATTTATAATGAGTTGAACATAAGAGCTGAAACTGAAAATATTATTACTAAGCTTTATGATGAGAGTTTTGACCTATTGCAAAATGTTGATAGACCAGAGGAGGAAAAGGTAGCCTTTTACTCATTCCTTAAAAAACTAATAAAGAGAGAGGTGTAATTCGATGACTTTTTTAGAATTGTTTTTTTGAAGTGTAGCAAGCACTTGATAGCTTTTAAATCTACGTTAATGATATTTGTTATATAAATGCGTTATTTAAGGTGCGTTTGCCCTGGCTATTGAATACTTAAGTCAATAAATAAATTTAGGATTTACCATCTTTTAAAGCATCTAGTAGCTCGCTAATCATCATTGCAGTGGCTCCCCATATTTCGTTTCCATCAATATCGAAATATGGCGCTTTTACATATCTCCCTGAGGTTGATGTTCCAAAATTTTTATACTTGATATTATCTGAATTTTGCAGATCCGAAATTGCGACTTCTAAAATATAATCTACCTCATCAGTGTTAATTTTCAACTGTGGCAATTGTGGAATATAAGCTACAAACTGATGCACGCAGAAGTTGGTAACAGGGATTAACAAAGGTGTCAATTCTCCAATTATATCAATATTTTTCGATATCCCTATTTCTTCTTCAGCCTCGCGTATAGCGGTTTGCCTTAGGTTGATATCGCTAATATCTTTTTTGCCGCCAGGGAAAGATATTTGCCCTTTATGCTTTAGCAATTTGCCCGATCTTTTTGTTAATAATAGATAAAGCTCTCCTTTTTTCTTATATAGAAGAATTAAAACAGCACTTTGTATAATATTCTCTGTATTCTTATAGTCTTTAATGTCACTTTTGCGCATCTCTGGCGCCATTTTTAACTGAGAGGCTAAGCCTTTAGTCTTTTTTAAAAATATATTGTTGGTATTATTTTCTAATTTCATAATTATTTTTTGAATAAATAGGTCTCTTCGATGTCGTTAATATTTGAAAAACAGTATGTTACTAATTGTAAAATATATTTTAACATTTTTTTGCATTTCAGCATAATAATTATCATATTTGCCGAGAGTTAACAACAAATTTAAATATTTAAACATTACTATCATGAAAAACCTAATGAAAATTGCATTAATGCTATTTGCTGTAGTTGCATTTACAGCTTGTAATAATGCTCCAAAAGAAGAAGTTATTACAGAAGAAGCTACTACAGAAGTTACTAAAACTGATGATGCTACTACAGATGTTACTACAAATGAAGAAAATGCAGATGTTGCTGAAGCTACAGATGTAAAGACTGCAGATGCTAATGTAGAAGTTGATGCTAAAGAAGTAGATGGTGAAGTTCCAGCAGAAGCTGTTGAGGCTAATGAAGCTGCTGCTGCTCCTGAAAAAGAAGTTAAAGAAGTTATTGCAGAATAGTACTTCTTAAAACAGAATAATTAGTCTTTTAAATATACTTTAAAAGACTTTTTTTATGCTATAAATATTAACAGTATTTAATGTTTTATTAAGGCTTTATAATACGGTTGTACCGCAAAAAAGATTACTTTTGTAGCGTTAGTTAATTAGTGAATAAGGCAAGCTTCGGCTTGTCACATTATTGGTCGCTCACACTTTTTCCCCCGCGGTCAATAATAATCTGTGATTTTAGTATTAGAAAGGACAAACTCCCCGTTTGTCCTTTCGCTTTTATACGAAATTAGGTATTCACAAAATAAGACTAGGGAGAAATTAATACAAAATGAGTGATTTTACAATGGCCTTAATTTGTATATATTTGCAGCGATTATAATAAATAAACTTTATAATAAAACTAAATTGAAATTATTCTTAATATCCGTATTTTTATTATTCATTACTATTATATCTAATGGTCAAGATAGGGCAATGTGGGCTACTATTTGGAGTAGCAACACTGCTGCAAAAATTGATAATATAATTAATAATGCTTCTATAAATAATTTCAATAAAGTATTCTTGCAAGTAAGATATCGCGCTGACGCTATGTATATTCCCAACAGAAGTGACTCTGCTTATCAGAATAACGAATTGCGCTGTTATATATTGAAGGACCCTACTTTTGATCCATTACAGTATGCCATAGTAAAGGCCAAAGAGAAAAACATTGAGATCCATGCCTGGGTTCCTATTTTTGTAGTTACGCCACACGATTTAAGCAAAATTTCAGAAACTCATATATATAATACCCACAAAGAATGGCTTACTTATGACCAGTCAGGAGTAGTGATGGCATATAATTCTCATGAAGGAGCCTTTCTTGATCCAGGGATTCCTGATGTTCAGAATTATACCTTAGATATATTAAGAGATATAGCAATTAATTATAATATTGACGGCATACAGCTTGATTATATAAGATATCCCGATTCACTTTACGGATTTAATCCCATTGCCATTCAGAATTTTAAAAATTCTGATACCAATAATTTTGCAGCATGGAAGCAGATGCAAATAAATAGTTTTGTACAGAAGAGTTTTAGAATGCTTAAAGAAATTGATACAAACATTCAAGTTTCGGCTGCCGTGTTTGGCAATCAAAGAAAAGCAATTGATATGTTTTCACAAAATTGGAAAACATGGCTCAATCAAAACTATATTGATAAAGTATATGTAATGGCCTATAATACCTCTGATAAGAGTTTTACGAAGGTTCTACAAAGCATTAGTGAAGTAGACAAGCGCAAAACTAATATTGTACTTAGAGCATGGGTAGATAGAGGACATTATAAGGTTCATCAAATTAATAATAAGATTGAAATATCAAAAAAGATGAACTTTGTAAACTTTGGTTTTTACAGTTATTCGGGGCTGATAAAAAATAATTATATTTCTAGAATTAAGTACTAATTATTTTTTGTAGCTTTGTTGTATATAAAAATATTTATTAATAATAAGCTCACCAAAAACACAAAACTATGAGATTAACTACTTTACTATTACTGCTTCTATTTTCAATAAATTCATTTTCACAATTTGGAAGTTTAAAAAAGTTTGTAACAGATAAAACGAAGAAAACTGTTACTGAAAAAAGTGAAGAGCATGTAGAAAAGCAAACAGATAAAGCAATGAATAAAGCTAGTTTGGAACTTGATACAGCCTTTGCCGATCTCGAAGCTTGGGAAGATGAAAAATTTGGCTTTGTAGAACTGGAGATTGATAAAAGGTATGTAAACTCTTCGGATATTATGTGGCAAAACCTAAGGTTTGTTACAGGAGAAGAGATTAGCTATTATGATCGCCCTTTTAATTATGAGAAGAAACATAAACAGCCTGTTCACTGGAATATTGGTTCTGATAATAAAGGCCAAGTAGAAATATCTGATTATGGTATTGGTAAAGTCATTGCTGCTGCCGGCCCAGGTATTATTAGCCCTAAGATAGAGTCCAATGCCAAGGATTATTTATCAAATAGTTTTACTGTTGAATTTGATTTTCTTATGCAATTAAATCCTTATTCAAAACCTATTAACTTATACCTTTACGATAAAATTACTCAAGATGCCAATGGCCTTATTGATCCTATTATTATTACCACAACCTCAATAAAATATAAGGATTCTGTAGCTAAATATCCTAGCCTAGTGGATAGTGAAAGTGCTATGGGAAATTGGTATAGAGTATCTCTTAGTTTTGATGAAGGGCTAATGAAGGTATATCTTAACGAAAGAGAAATGATAGTTTATGAAGATAAAACAATAAACCCTACAGGTGTTTGTCTTGATTATAATGCAGTGCCTCCCATTAATTTAAAGACATTTGTTGTTGCACAAAATCCTAAAACTATTTATGATCAACTTATGGAGAAAGACAAATATGTTTCTCTGAATATAGATTATGATATAGAAACTGAGCGACTTAGTGGTATAAGTTTATCAGACCTTTCTAAAGTAGCAGTTATTCTTATTAAGAATCCTGAAATGAAAATGGATGTTGAGGTGTATTTTTCCAAAGTTAGTAATAATAACGAAACTGAGTTTATTGGTAAAGAAAAAACCAAAATGGTTAATGATATGCTTATTTCTATGGGTGTAGAGGAAGATCAGATTACTACTAAATACAAAGGAAAGATAATGGCTTCAGAAATAAATCCAAAATCAAGATTATCGGAAGCTGTGGTTTTCAAAGTTAAAAAATAGGAAACTAAATAGTATTCCTGAATTTATAAATACAATATTAATAAAGAAGACCTTTGCAAGGAGCAATTTTACTATTAAAACGCTCTCAATTGCAACGGTCTTTTTTCTTATTTTTGCCCCTATGAAAAATAATGACGATAAATTCAAGAAAATAATTGCTCATGCTAAGGAGTATGGCTTTGTTTTTCAATCAAGTGAGATATACGACGGACTTGGTGCTGTTTATGATTATGCCCAAAATGGTGTAGAACTTAAGAAAAATATTAAGGAATATTGGTGGAAAGCAATGGTTCAGATGAACGAGAATATTGTGGGCATCGATACTGCAATATTTATGCATCCAACAGTATGGAAGGCCTCGGGTCATTTAGGAGCGTTTAACGATCCTATGATTGACAATAAGGATAGTAAGAAGCGCTACCGTGCCGATGTTCTTGTTGAGGATTTTATGGCCAAGATAGAAGGCAAAATCAATAAGGATGTTGAGAAAGCTAAGAAAAGATTTGGCGATGCTTTTAATGAAGAAGAATTCCGTGCTACCAACGGAAGAGTGAAGGAGCGCCAAGCCAAAATTGATCAAATTAGCAAAACATTATATAGCTCAATGGAAACTGAAGAGCTTGGGAAAATAAAAACTCTAATCGAGGATTTAGGCATTGCTTGCCCAATGTCTGGCTCTACAAACTGGACTGATGTAAGACAATTCAACCTTATGTTCAGCACTCAAATTGGTTCGGTAACTGATGATTCTAACGAAATATATTTACGTCCAGAGACTGCTCAAGGTATTTTTGTAAATTACCTAAATGTACAAAAAACTGGTAGGATGAAAATTCCTTTTGGAATAGCCCAAATAGGTAAAGCCTTTAGAAATGAGATTGTTGCTCGTCAGTTTATCTTCCGTATGCGTGAGTTCGAACAAATGGAGATGCAATTTTTTGTTCGCCCAGGCGAAGAGCTTAAATGGTTTGAATATTGGAAAGAAAAAAGAATAGAATGGCATAAAAGCCTTGGTATGTCGGCAGATAACTACCGCTTTCACGACCACGAAAAACTTGCCCATTATGCAAATGCTGCATCTGATATTGAGTTTAAATTTCCAATGGGATTTAAAGAGCTTGAGGGAATTCATAGTCGTACCGATTTTGATTTATCGGCTCACCAAGAGCACTCTGGTAAAAAATTACAGTATTTTGATCCTGAATTAGGAAAGAGCTATGTCCCTTATGTTGTGGAAACATCAATAGGTCTTGATAGAATGTTTCTTTCGATACTTACTACATCTTATACCGAAGAGAAGTTAGAAGATGGTAGCGAAAGATTGGTGATGAAAATACCAGCAATATTAGCGCCAGTAAAGGCTGCCATATTCCCACTTACTAAAAAAGATGGCTTACCAGAAAAAGCGCGTGAGATAATGGATGATCTTAAACAAGATTATATTTGCCAGTACGATGAAAAAGATGCTATTGGAAAAAGATACCGCCGACAGGATGCAATTGGAACTCCATATTGTATAACGATTGACCATCAAACTTTGGAAGATAATACTGTTACTATCCGCGATAGAGATACTATGAAGCAAGAGCGTGTAGCTGCTGAGGATATTTATACAATTATAAGAAAAAAA
>JAOZPM010000211.1:0-3081 GCA_029932765.1 Bacteroidales bacterium
TGGCGAACCTTATACTTTTAAGATGCAGTGGGAATACGATAGTTGGAATAGAATAAGAAACATAACCTATCCTGATGGTGAGCAGGTGGATTATGGCTATAACGATGCTGGGCAACTCACAAATATGAGTAGCGAAAAGACAGGTAATAACTATGATTTTATCAATCAAATAAGCTATGATAAATTTGGTAGCAGGAAATTAGTAGAATATGGAAATAATACAATTTCAGAATACACCTATGATGCACAAAGCAGACGATTATCTAATCTAAAAACATGGGATGCCCAAGGAGGTGTGATGCAGGATATTAATTATGGATATATTGATAATGGCAATATTGATATCGTGACAAATTCAGCAACATCTATTGCCAATAATATGGGAGGAATATATGATTATACACATACATACGATTCTCTATCTAGATTGATAGGTTCAGTTGGTAATTTTACCAATTCTCAAAATTCAAATTACGACTATGAGCTTAATATGCAATACTCAGCATCTGGAAATATTACTCAAAAACAGATGAACGCCACAACTCTTATTGGAGGAGTAGTACAGAATGTTAGTTATAGTAATAATTATATTTATAACAATAGCTCACAGCCACATACTGTAACAGGTATTAACAATACCCACGATATGACATGGGATGCCAATGGCAATATGACTGCTTTAACAGATAATACAAAAGGCTTAAACCGCAATATGTGTTGGGATGAGGAAAACCGACTCACAGTTGTAAAAGATAGAGAGTCCACTTTTAGTCATTACATATATAATGCAGGCGGCGAGCGAGTATGGAAGCTCACAGGCAGCATTGAACGTATGATGATAAATGGTAGAGACTTTGTTGACCAAGCTAGATTAGAGAAAACGCTTTATGCCAGTCCGTATATGATACTTACTGAACGGGAATACACCAAGCATTATTATATAGAAAGCCAGAGAGTAACTACCAAACTGGGTGGAGGTATGGCAAATCACTTAGTGAACCCAATAAGTGGTACATTAGAACCTATTGAAGATGGAATTAATATTATAGCTGAAAATCTATACGAAAACCTCATACTTACCCAATGCACTGAGGGAGTGAATCTAGAAATAGAGCCTGTATTCCGAAATATGGAAGAGCTAATGCAGCAAGATAACCAAGAGCGAGACCAGTACTTCTACCATAGCGACCATTTGGGAAGCTCTGCTTGGATTACCGATGCAAGTGGTAATGTAAATCAGCATATGCAATATATGCCGTTTGGGGAGTCGTTTATTAATCAACGAAGTGAGCATGATGTTAGATTTAAATTCACTGGTAAAGAACGAGATTCAGAGACTGGCTTTGATTACTTTGGGGCTAGGTATTATAGTAGTGATATTAGTGTTTGGTTGAGTGTCGACCCGTTGGCTAGTAAGTATCCGAGTACTAGTCCTTATGCTTATGTTGAGAATAACCCTGTTATGTATATTGACCCAAATGGGATGTTTAAAACATGGATAGGAGCCTTCTTTTATAAATTAAAGAATGGTGGAGAGATTAGGAAAGATCCAACTAAAGATAAAGATGCTTGGTTTGTTGGGAAAACTATAGGACATGGTACAGTAAAGGGTAAAGATGGAAAAACAAAGAAAGGAGAAGTTACTAAAGGAGTTGATGGAGTCAGTGTATATTATAAAAGAGTGTTCAAAAGAGAAAGTAAAGTAAATGTTCGTGGAGTTTCTATAGACTTTGCTATTTCATGGGGGCAAAAAGGAATTATCAATGGTGTAAATCTATCGTTATTATTTGAAGATGATAATTTTGGAGCTACTTTTACAACCTATAAAAATGGTGATGGATATGAAGTTACAGTTTTAGGAGCAAGCTATGTTACGATAGAGAGCACAGGTGAAAGTGAAGCAAAGATTGAAGATACTTATGGTCCTGGCGATACTTGGGCTGGTGGAGTATGGTGGTTTAATGGTTCCATATCTGGGAATAATGGAGCTCCTGTTCCATCTTCTTTTAAAATGATTAGTAAAGGGCTTGCCCTAGGTGCACCAGTATCTGCTTCACATTATGATACTTTTACAGGTGGATATACCTGGAAGGAACTATTCGGTAATGAAGAGTAACTTGTTAAGTTATGGATGAACTTAGATTCTTTATATGGTTGATCATTGTTGGCTTACCTGGTTTAATACTGTGGCTTATTATGTTGTCAATTTTATCCCATAAGGGAATTAATGTAAATTACTTTATTGTAAGCATTACTGACTATAAATCGTTTTTAAAAGTTACAAAAGAAGAAACTTCGAAAAGATACAAAAGTAAATTGTTTTTTATCTTCTGGGCTCAAATAGCACTAATTGTGATATATATTGTTGGAGTTATTATATTGTAATAGCAGAAGTGATTAAAAACTATTTTCATTATATATGAATTGGAAGAACATGGGAGGAAGGTTGAACGCTTCCTCTTACTAATACTAGGTTGCAAACATAGCTTAACATAAAGAATGAGTTTCTATTGGGTTATGAAATGCTAAATATTGAAAACTACCAACTATGAAGAAAATATTTTTATTTTTATTAATTACAATTTTATTGTCAAGTTGTCGATTTAGCAATAAATATCAAAATCGTGAATCTGACAAGCAAGAAGCAGAAGAAATTACGTCTGAACTTTTGGAAAACTTAAAACAGTTGAACATTGAAGAAGTAACCAAAGTATTTGGGGAAAAATTCTTTGAAGTAACAACTAAAGAAGAGTTACTAAATATTTTTGAAATAACTAACAGAGAACTTGGCAGGTTAGAAAATATTGAATTGAATGATTGGAATACGACTGTCTCTGAAGGCGCTATTGAACAAGGAGTCTATAACCTAAATTATAAGTGTGAATTTGAAAAGGGTAAAGCAGATCTGAATATTTCTCTTATTAAGGATGAAAATGGAGAACTAAAAGTGGTTGGATATAATGTAAAAAACAATCCTTCCGCTAATTGACGGTTGTCCCGCTGCAGCGCACAAAAGAAAAACAAGCGGCTACCGCACGAATCTTTCGTGTGGTGTGTATAGCAAGCCCCAGCTGCCGCACG
>JAOZPM010000010.1:0-34755 GCA_029932765.1 Bacteroidales bacterium
TTATATTACTCCATAAGGAATTCTTGTAATAGCATCAGCAATTTGGTTTATTCCTTTATCCAATTTCTTGCCAACCATCATTTTCATCATCATATTAAGTTCAATATGCAATGTTATTCGCATATTACATTGTGCGTCGGTAGATGGCAATATCTGTATCCATAATGTGAAATCAAATTTAGCCTCATCATTACTGATAATTTTTATTAATTTGGATTCCTCACGCTCTATTATATGAAAGGCAATTGTACCTATTGGTTTAATGTCAAAAGAACAGGTATCTTGATCAGCAATAAAGTTTTGTATATCCATTCCTTTCGCTTTATCACCCATTTGCTCTTTAGCTTTAGCCATGTTTTCGGGGCCAAACATAGTATTTAAAAACTCTAGATTAGAAAGCCTTTCATATACAGTTTTATTGTCTGAATTTACAGTTTTTGTATCGCTTATGTATTTTTGTAATGCCATGTTTTTATGCCTTTTATTGAGAAAACAAAAGTAATTATATTTCTTAACTTTATTTTAAAATATCTGGTGTTTTCAAAGTTCTATGTACTAATAATATATATAACTTTGTATTGTATTAAATAAATATAATATACGATGATTAAAAAACTATTATTTATAGTTGTTTTATTAGGAATTGGCGAATTAGCAATAAGTCAGAATATAAAAAAAGCATTTAAAGCTCTTGATTATAATAATTATACTTCTGCAAGAATTATATTTACTGATGCCATAGAAAATGATGAAACTAAAGCCATTGGGGAATATGGTATGGCATTAGTATATAGAAATACAAGCCTGCGTATTGAGGATATGTATAGAGCTTTTGAGAGTATTTCAAGTTCTAAAAAAGATTATAGGAGCTGTTCTGATAAAATAAAAAAGAAGTATAAAAGTTATGTAAATAGTGATATTATTGAAAAGGAGAGTATTCTTATTGATGAGTTGTTATTTGTCCAAGTAAAAAGTAAGGACGATGTTAGCGCATATCAAAAGCATATTGATTTATGCGAAACCTCAAAATTTCATTCTCAAATAATCGATCTGCGCAATGCAAAAGCTTATAATATAGCTGTTGGATATAATACTATCTCTAGTTATAGCGATTTTTGTGATAAATACCCCGATAGTAAAGAGTATGCTCAGGCTAAAACTATTATGTATACCATGGCATGGACTAAATGCCAAACAAAGGGTAAGAAGAAAGATTATCAAGAATTTATAAATGATTATCCAAATGCTCCACAAATAATATTAGCAAAAGATAAATTAAGAAAACTAGAATATAATGAGGCTTTAAGTAAGAATACTACTGTAGCTTTTAATAGTTTTATAGCAAAATATCCTGATTCGGAAGAAGCTAAAGAATTGAAAGGAGAAGGAGCGAAAAGTGAGTATAAAAAGGCAGAAATGTTTAAAAGTATTAATGTTTGTGAGAGCTTTCTTATACGTTATCCTAATTCTGATTATACGGCCAGAGTTACTGTCATTAGAGATTCGTTGGCTTATGAGGCTGTAATAGAAAAAAATACGACTGAGGACTATAATCTCTTTATTGAGAAATATCCGAATGCAATACAAGTGCCATTGGTAATGGCTAAGATGGGAAATTTAATTTACACCCAAGAAGAGCTGCGAAATATGAGAGCTAAATTTGCTATTGCTCAAAAAAATATTGAGAATATTAAAATTTATAACTCCTATGGAGGTGCTAGCATTATGCAGGAAAAGAAATTTGATATTTATGGAAACTGTATATATAATTTTGAACAACTATTATCGGATTATTCGGAACTTAGTAAATCCTATTTTGACGAAAGTGGTGATAAATTAATAAAAGAGGAATTGTATGTTAATAATAAGATAAAGACAATTGCAAATTATACATATGATGATAAAGCTTTGATAAGTTCAGTTTCTACTGAATGTAAGTTCAATTGTATTGATGATGCAGAAAATTATGTAGATAGCTTTTCTTATGACCAAAACAGAAATATACTTAGCATAAAAAGATATTCAAATACTGCTAAACTTATTGAAAGCCATATATATACTTATAACTCTAAGGGTTATAGAATTACCGAAGTCTATAAAAAGATTTCTGGAGATGATTATAAAACATATAATAATACTTATAGCTATAATGGCAAGGGTTATCTAATACAGAAGAAAGTTGAAAATGAAATTGGTAAAACTATTGAAGTGGAAAGTACTTCATATGATAATCTAGATAATAAAACTTCATACTCAAGGTATGATGCACGGGGCACCCAAACGATAACTTATGTGTATAATAAAAAGGGTATAGTTGATCATGAAATCGTAAAATATAAACACGACGAATCCATTGAAGATACCCGAAATTGGAAATATATTATTAGAGAGTCTGATAATAATAATAAATCAAAATAATTCTATAGAATAATAAATATATGAGTTATAAGTTATTGATTATTGGGGTATTTTTTATATTAGTTTCTACTAATGTAATTGCACAATCGCAATATAGTGTTAGTGGTACAATAACTGATGCCGATAATGGTGAAGACCTTATTGGTGCTATGGTTAGAGTAAAAGAAAAACCAAGTATAGGCGCAATAAGTAATGTTTATGGTTTTTATTCCATTTCACTTCCCAAAGGAAACTTTACCTTAGAGTATTCTTATGTTGGTTATACCGTAAAATCAGTTAAAGTTTCATTAAAATCAGATATTAAAAAAGATATAGAATTAAAACCTGCTTCAACACAGATACAGGGGGTGGAGATTACAGGAGAAAGATCGGATGCAAATGTAACTAGTGGTGAAATGAGTGTGAGTAAGATTTCTATAAAGGAAGTGGAAAAAATTCCTGTTCTTTTTGGTGAGCGTGATATTATGAAAACCATACAACTGCTGCCAGGAATAAAAAGTGAAGGTGATGGCGGTGCAGGTTTCTTTGTTCGTGGAGGTAGT
The DNA here is from genome assembly GCA_029932765.1 of Bacteroidales bacterium. GTDB lineage: Bacteria > Bacteroidota > Bacteroidia > Bacteroidales > UBA1556 > UBA6267. Next base: position 2,961 of record JAOZPM010000010.1, read on the forward strand.
GCCGATCAAAATCTTATTCTTTTGGACGAAGCTCCGGTTTATAACGCATCACATATGATGGGTTTTTTCTCAGTTTTTAATTCCGATGCGCTTAAAGATGTGAAACTGTATAAAGGTGGAATGCTAGCACAATACGGTGGGCGACTTTCGTCGGTAATGGATATTAAAATGAAAGAGGGAAATAATAAAACTTTTCATGCATCAGGAGGTATTGGGCTAATATCATCAAAGCTTAGTGTAGAAGGACCTATTGTAAAGAATAAGGGTTCGTTTATTGTTAGTGGAAGAAGAACTTATGCCGATATGTTTTTAGCGTTTTCTACAAATGAGAAACAGAAAAGTAGCACCTTATTCTTTTATGATTTTAATCTTAAAGCAAATTATAAAATTGGGAGTAAGGATAGAGTATTTGTTTCTGGATATTTAGGTCGCGATAAGTTTGGCTTTAGTGAGGATTTTGGTTTTGACTGGGGAAATAAAACTGCAACAATTAGATGGAATCATATTTTTAGCTCAAAACTATTTTCTAATACAACACTGCTTTATAGCGATTATAATTATGTTTTTAAAGCAACTTTTAATAATAAAAGAATAGAAGCAGGTTCCGAAATTGTAGATTTTAGTTTAAAAGAAGATCTACAATATTTTGTAAATAATAATAATAAGATAAGTTTTGGAGGAAATATAATTCATCATACATTTAGTCCTGGCGATTTGATGATTGATGGTGAAGTGCAGCCCGATAATACCCTCGAAGATAGATATAGTATAGAGAGTGCTATTTATGTTTCTAATGAGCAAAAGATAGGTAAGGATTTTCAGATGACTTATGGTTTGCGGTACTCAAATTTTACTCAAATTGGTCCAGGAACAATATACAATTTTGATAATGATGGTTCGCTTATAGATACTGTTGGTTATTCGAAGAACGAAAAAGTTGCTTCCTATAATGGCCTAGCACCTCGTTTGAATTTGTTATATATTATAAATAACAAAAGCTCTGTAAAAGCATCGTATGCACGTACTTATCAATATCTTCACCTAGTGTCGAATTCTACAAGTAGTACGCCTACGGATGTTTGGCTGCCAAGTTCTAATAATGTAAAGCCTGAAATTGCTGACCAAATTGCATTTGGGTATTTCCGTAATTTTAAGAATAATAGCTACGAATTTTCTTCAGAAATATATTATAAGAAAATACAAAATGCAATTGATTATAGGGTAGGTGCAGAGGTTAATTTTAATCCTTATGTGGAAGGCGATTTGATTTTTGGAAATGCAAGAGCCTATGGTTTAGAGTTAATGCTGAAAAAACGTATTGGTAGATTATCAGGCTGGGTTTCTTATACAATTTCGAGAGTGGAGAAACAATTTGAGGAAATAAATAGTAATAGTTTTTACCCTGCACGTCAGGATAGAACACATGATTTCTCCATTGTTGGGATGTTTGATATTACCGAGAGATTGAATATATCAGCAACTTGGGTTTATTATACTGGAAGTGCAGTAACTTTTCCTTCGGCAAAATATTATATTGATGGAATGGCGGTAAATTATTTTACGGAGCGTAATGGCTATCGTATGCCAGATTATCATCGTATGGATGTAGGTGTTAATTGGAATGCAAAGGAGTATACACAGAAGCTAAATATAAAAACTGGAAAACTTGAAAAAGTTAGAAAACGAATTCAGTCGAGCTGGAATTTTTCTGTTTATAATGTTTATGGGCGCGAGAATGCCTATTCCATTACTTTTAGATCTAATGCAGAAAATCCCAATGTGACAGAAGCTATTCAACTTTCTCTTTTCCGTTGGGTGCCATCAGTTAGTTATAATTTTAAGTTTTAAAGAAATGAATATAAAAACAATAATATATATAATAATAGTAGCAGCTTTAGCATCTTGCACAAAGGTTGTTGAGATAGATTTGAACGAAGCATCTCCTCAAATTGTAATGGATGCTTATGTGCAAGATTATGGCGAAGATTGGAAGTTTCAAAAAGTAAATGCAAAACTCACTAGATCCATGAGTATATATGAAGATAGCGCTCCGGAAGTATTTGAGAATTTGGAAGTTTACGTTACTAATGAACAAGGAAAGCGGTTTAAGTTAGATTATAATAATCAAGTATTTATGTATAATATTCTTATTGATGATGTAGATAGAAGTACTAATTGGACAATAGAAACCAATATTGAGGGCAATGAAATTACGTCTGAAACAAGTATTCCAAATTATATTGCAATAGACTCAATAGTGGCAGTAAAATTACCTTTTGGTCCTCGAGTTGATGGTTTAAGCCCTATTTGTTTTTTTACTGATATACCTGGCGAAGCAAATTATTTTCGATTGAGAATATCTATAAATGGAATACCAATGAACAGCCTCTTTATTACTCGCGACGATGGTTTTGATGGTCAGCAAATAGCATATCCATTTATGAATACAGAGGCTTTTGTTGGAGATACCCTTACTATTTCATTATTAGCCATTGATGAGTTATCTTTTGAGTACTATAAAGTAATTATGCAGAATATGGGCGGTGGGTTTTCTGCTGCACCAGGCAATCCCATAACAAATATTGAAGGAGAAGGTGTAATTGGAGTATTCACTGGGCAAACAATTTCTGAGGTAACAAGAATAATTGAGTAATTAAAAATAGCTTACTTCAATACTATCTTATAGCAATTGAATAAATTTCGAACATTAAAAATATGAATAAGTCAACATTTAATACACTAAATGCTGCTGCAAATAATTACGAGCAGATTTCATTTATTGAGAATGACCCGATACAAATTCCTAGAAAATTTACCAAAAAAGAAGATATAGAGATTGCAGGATTAATTGCTGCAACTTTAGCATGGGGGCAGCGGCCACAAATTATAAAAAAATCAATGCTTTGGATGGAATTATTAAATTGGCAGCCATATGATTTTGTAATGAATGCTCCTGAAGAGGATTTTAAAAGATTTACAACATTTGTATATCGTACTTTCAATGGCGATGATTGCCTATTTTTTATGTACTCCCTTCGCAATATTTACCAAAACCATGGAGGTTTAGAAACTGTTTTTTCAAAACACTCTGACGATATAAAGAAAAGTATCACATACTTTAGAGAGGTATTTACTGAAATTCCACATCTAAAACGTAGTGAAAAACATATTGGGAATCCTGAAAAAGGTTCAGCAGCAAAAAGAATTAATATGTACTTGCGATGGATGGTTCGCTCTTCAGACAAAGGTGTAGATTTTGGTTTGTGGAAAAATATAAAGCCAAGTTCACTAATGATACCTTTGGATGTGCATAGTGGCAGAATGGGACGAAGATTTGATTTGCTACAACGAAAGCAGAACGATTGGAAAGCTGTGGAGGAATTAACATATAATCTGCGTAAATTAGATGCTGATGATCCCATAAAATACGATTTTGCTTTATTTGGAATGGGTGTAAATGAGAAATGGACGAGATCTGAATAAAACGATAAAATACTAATTATTATTTAACTATCTTTGTTGCATGATAGCTCCAAAACTTCTTAAAAAAGGTGATAAAGTAGGGATAATCTCCACTGCACGAAAAATTAGTGCTGAAGAAGTGCAGCCTGCTATTGATCAATTTATGGAATGGGGATTAAAAGTGGTTAAGGGTAAAAATCTTCACTCTGACTACAATCAGTTTGCAGGCACGGTGGAACAACGTGCTATGGATTTGCAGGAGATGCTTAATAATTCAGAGATTAAAGCAATATTTTGCGCTAGAGGTGGATACGGTACCGTTCAAATAATTGATGAAATAGATTGGTCATTCTTTAAGAGAAAACCGAAGTGGATTGTTGGCTATAGTGATATAACTGTACTGCATTCGCATATACAAAGAGTATGCAATATTGAAAGTATCCATGCTGTTATGCCAGTAAATTTTAATACTACAGAAATAACTAATGAGGCAGTCTCGTCTTTGAAAAACGCCTTATTTAAAGGTAAAAATAAATATATAATCCCAAGCCACCCCTTCAATAGACTAGGAATAATTCAAGCCCCAGTTAGTGGAGGTAATTTGTCAATCCTATATTCATTATTGGGCTCTCGTAGTGAGGTTAAATCGCGAAACAGTATTCTCTTTATCGAGGACCTAGATGAATATCTTTATCATATTGATAGAATGATGATGAACCTTGAGCGTAATGATAAACTTAGAAATATTAAAGGGATAATGATAGGAGGCATGTGCCAAATGAATGATAATTCTATTCCTTTTGGTAAATCTGCGTTAGATATTATTTTCGAAAAGCTAAGTCGATATAAATACCCCGTTTGTTTTAATTTTCCTGCTGGCCATATTGCCGATAATAGAGCAATTATTATGGGTAGAAATAGTATACTTGAAGTGGAAATTGATCAAACTATTTTCACGCAATAATAAAAAATATATCAGTGATTAATCCTTAGGGTTCAGTCATCTAATTCTTAACTGAAATACAACATTATTCTATAAAAATAATAATAAAAGCTCCCAAATAATAGTTATCAACTATAAGCAATTGAAAACATAATAACACAAATGGGTACAAAAGAAAATAATTACTATTTTTGTGCAGAATTTTATATTAATTATAAAGAGTAAGAATGAGCGAAAAGCAAACAACAATAGCCGAAGAAGTAAGTATATCAGGAATAGGCTTACATACAGGAAATGAAGTTAGTTTAAAATTTATTCCAGCACCAGCGGGCACAGGTTATGTGTTTCGACGAGTGGATATGGAAGGTAAGCCACAGTTTGAGGCTCTTGTCGATTTTGTTGTTGATACTTCTAGGGGTACAACATTAGAGTATAAAGGAGCAAGAGTTACCACTATCGAACACGTATTGGCAGCATTAGTTGGTTTAAACATCGACAATGTTATAGTAGAAATGGATCAAGAGGAAGCTCCTATCCTTGATGGAAGTTCTTTTTATTATGTTCATATTCTTCAAAAAGTAGGTCTTAAAGAGCTCGAAGAAGAAAGAGTGTATTTTGATCTTAAAGAAATAATATCCTATACTGATGAAAAAAGAAATACTGAGATGACAATTATCCCTGATAATACTCGTCGTATTTCTACTATGATAGATTATAATACTGCAGTACTTGGTACACAAAATGCAGAGCTTAATGATTACAGCAATTTTGCTACCGAAATAGCTCCATGCCGTACTTTTGTTTTCTTACATGAGTTAGAGTATTTACTTGATAATAACCTTATTAAAGGTGGAGATTTAAGTAATGCTATAGTATTTGTAAATAAACAAGTATCGGATGCAGAGCTAGAAAGATTAGCTACATTATTTAATAAGCCAACTGTGGAAGTTATGCAAAAAGGCATTTTGAATAATCTAGAACTTAAATTTGATAATGAGGCAGCTCGTCATAAATTACTAGATGTAATTGGTGATTTAGCATTGGTAGGAATGCCAATAAAAGGTAGAATAATTGCTTCTCGCCCAGGTCATGAATCAAATGTTGCTTTTGCTAAGAAAATTCGTTCTTATATTAAGCGTCATAATGATGGCCCACCACAAATTGATCTTAATGCAAAGCCACTATATGATATCAATGATATTAAAAAACTATTGCCACATCGTAATCCTTTTCTTCTTATTGATAAAATAATGGAAGTAACTAGCGATTCGGTAATAGGTGTAAAGAATGTTAGTGGTAATGAAGATTTCTTTGTTGGGCATTTCCCTGAAGAACCTGTTATGCCAGGCGTACTACAAGTGGAAGCTATGGCTCAAGCTGGAGGTATTCTTGTTTTAAGTCAGCTTGATGAGCCAGAGGCATATAGTACCTATTTCCTTAAAATGGATAATGTTCGCCTTCGCAAAAAAGTTGTACCTGGTGATACTATCATTTTTGATTTAAAATTATTATCACCAGTACGCCGAGGATTATGCCATATGGGTGGCAAAGCATGGGTAGGAGGAAAAGTTGTAATGGAGGCGGAATTATTAGCACAAATTGTAAAAAATAAAGTATAAGAAATTATGAATCAACCATTAGCATACGTACATCCTCAAGCAAAATTAGCATCTACAGTAGTTGTAGAGCCATTTGTTTTTATCGACAAAAATGTTGAAATAGGAGAGGGAACTTGGATAGGATCCAATGTTACAATTATGGAAGGCGCTAGAATTGGAAAGAATAATAAGATTTTTCCTGGAGCAGTAATTTCAGCTGTGCCTCAAGATTTGAAATTTGATAATGAAGAGAGTATTGTCCGTATTGGTGACAATAATATCATCAGAGAATTTGTAACGGTAAATAGAGGAACTATAGCAAATATGGAAACCACCATTGGTGATAATAATCTTATTATGGCTTATGTGCACGTTGCCCACGATTGTATAGTTGGAAATAACTGTATACTGGCAAATGCAACAACTCTAGCAGGACATATTACTGTTGAGGATTTTGCAATTGTTGGTGGTATGGTAGCAGTGCATCAGTTTGTAAATATTGGCGCTCATAGTATGATTTCTGGAGGTTCTCTGGTTCGTAAGGATGTGCCACCATTTGCTAAAGCTGGTCGTGAGCCCGTTTCTTATGTTGGGATAAATTCTATTGGCTTGCGCCGTAGAGGTTTTACCTCAGCCAAAATTAATGAGATTCAGTCAATTTTTAGAATACTGTTCCAAAAGAAAAATAATGTTTCTCAGGCAGTTAGAGTTATTGAGGCTGAAATGCCAGCAAGCCCTGAGCGTGACGAAATTATTTCTTTTATTCTTAATTCTAAAAGAGGAATTATGAGAGGCTATAATAATAAATAATTTATAGCTTAAAATATGTCAAAAAAAGCTCATTGATAATTATTATTAATGAGCTTTTTTTTATAAAACTACGGTAAAAGATTTTGGTGTACAAAAAAAGAGGCTGTCTCAATATTAAATTGAAACAGCCTCTGTTCTTTTTACGCAAACCGATATTTATAATTTATCGTGCTTTAATCTTTTTAGAACTGAAAAAGCAGCATCAACATCATCATCATTTACAATAATTGTAAACTCATGAGTGGTTGAAACAATCTCTAATATATTAATACCTTCGTAAGCTAACTTCTTAAGGATATGGTAATAAACACCAAAAACAGAAGTGTTCTCCTCAGGAAGTTTTATAGTTATAGAAGATAAATTATCAATTTTAAATGTTAGATACTCATCTTTAAAAACTGCATTTACTTCGTCTTCTATAATGTTGCTAAGTATGATTGTTGTTTCGTAAATTCCTTGAGAAAAAGTATAGAAAATCTCTTTTCTCTTACTTATTATTTCTAATAATCGTGTTTGATTTATTGTTAATGTATCTGAATTTCGATAAGTAAAATCTGCCAAGTTAGACCTAACAGTAATATCGCCCATAAGATCCACAACCTTTTTGATACGCTCATTAATTTGAAAGTTTACATCAGGTTTAAGCCTTTTAAGAGCCATAACTATTGCACCATGCTTAACTTCTTTATCCATTCGTTGCGACACTTCTGAGTGTATGTCACGTGCTAATGAAGATAAATTTATCAAACCAGAAGCTAATGCTTCCTCCAAAAAAGGCTTGCGACTTACTATCTCGCCTACCGAATCGCTAACTGTTATATTATTCATTGTTATTTAGTATTGTCAATGTTAAATTATTGCACAAATATACAAAAAATATTTATTTATTAATATTTATGTTAAAATAAATTCTGTTTTAGCTAATATTGTGAAATAATAGTTTACATCGGTTAATAATAGGCTTAGAATCTATATATATATCAGACAATCAATAAGTAATAAACTAATATTTTTTCTCAAAATTCTCAAAAATTGCCATTAATGAAAAGCCAATGCATTAAAAAAAACTGTACTTTTACAACCCAAATTAGACATCAAGTATGAGCGATCAAATTAAACACGAATGTGGAATTGCATTTGTTAGGTTACTAAAGCCTTTAGAGTATTATCAAGCTAAATATGGCACCTCTTTTTACGGACTTAATAAGATGTATTTGCTTATGGAAAAGCAGCATAATAGAGGTCAGGATGGAGCAGGTATTGCAAACATAAAACTTGATACTCCTCCAGGCATGCGTTATATTAATCGTGTTCGCTCGGTTGCCGAAAGTCCAATTAAAGATATTTTTGCAAGAATAAATAAGCAATATGCTGAAATAAAAAAAATTGATGAGAGTAAACTTGATGATGTAAATTGGCTTAAAGAAAATGCTGATTTTACTGGAGAAGTTTTCCTTGCTCACCTAAGATATGGTACTTTTGGAGGAAACGAAGAGCGTTACCTACACCCATTTATTCGTCATAATAATTGGAAAACACGTACCCTTACTGTTGCCGGAAATTTTAATCTTACAAATGTTGATGAACTTTTCAGTAATCTTATTGAATTGGGGCAACATCCTGTTGAAACTTCTGATACTATTACTGTAATGGAGAAAATAGGACATTTTCAAGATGAAGCGGTAGCTTCTATTTATGATAAATATAAAGGAAAGTATACCAAAAAGGATATGACAGATAAGATAGTGGAAGAAATGGATATTCCAGATATCTTAAGAAAGTCTGCCAAATCGTGGGATGGTGGTTATGCAATGGCTGGAATGATGGGTCATGGCGATTCATTTATTCTGCGCGATCCTGCAGGTATTCGACCAGCATTTTGGTACCATGATGATGAAATTATAGTTGCAGCTTCAGAACGCCCTGTTATACAAACGGCCTTTAATGTTAGTGCTGATAAAATTCAGGAAATAATGCCCGGACATGCTCTTATTGTAAAGCGTAATGGTGAGTTTACAGAGCAGGAAATACTTGAGCCCGTAGAACGTAAATCATGTTCTTTTGAAAGAATTTATTTCTCTCGTGGAACAGATATAGATATTTACAAAGAGCGAAAAGCTTTGGGTAAATTATTGGTTCCTGCGGTAATGAAAAGTTTGAATTATAATATTCAAGATTCGGTATTTTCATATATTCCAAATACGGCTTCTGTTGCTTTTAGGGGCCTTGCGCAGGCATTAGAAGCACAGTGCAATGAGGTTAAGAAAGATAAAATCCTTCAACTGGGGAATAATATTAGTGATAGTAAATTGAAAGAAATTCTTGATATGAAACCACGTATTGAAAAAGTAGCCGTAAAGGATGCTAAGATGCGAACTTTTATTACTCAAGATAATGATAGAGACGATCTTGTGGCTCATGTTTATGATATTACATATGGGTCAATTCGCCCAGGAAAAGATAATCTGGTAATTCTTGATGATAGTATTGTTAGAGGTACAACCCTTAAGCAGAGTATCCTTCGTATTTTGGATCGTCTCGGGCCAAAACGTATTATTGTAGTTTCTTCTGCTCCACAAATTAGATATCCCGATTGTTATGGTATTGATATGGCAAAACTTAATGATTTTATTGCCTTTCAAGCGGCTATAGCTTTATTAAAAGATAAGGGTATGGAGAATATTATAAATAGGGTTTATAAGAATTCTATTGAGCAATTGAAGAAGCCTAAAGAAGAACAAATAAATGCTGTAAAGGAAATTTATGATCCTTTTACTGCAGAACAAATATCTGAAAAAATTAGTGAGTTGCTTACTCCAGCCTCCATAAATGCAGATGTAGAGATTATATACCAAAGTATAGAGAATCTACATAAGGCAATTCCAAATGATAAGGGAGATTGGTATTTTACAGGAAATTATCCTACACCAGGTGGTTTTAGGGTTGTAAATCGCGCATTTGTTAATTATATCGAAGGTCGTAACGAAAGAGCTTATTAAGAAGACTATTTAATGAGCTGCTGAGGCTATTGCAATTACACTTATTTTAATATCTTCTATTTCTGTAAGTGTATTAACGCAAGATTCTATGGTAGAGCCTGTTGTTATTACATCATCTACAATCATAATGTGTTTCCCCTTTAGCAATTCAGGATCCTTAATGCTGAATATACTAGAAACATTTTTATGTCTATCCCATCTAGATTTCTTGGTTTGAGTGCTAGTATGTATATTCCTAATTAGTATAGTGCTGTCGGTTATAGCTTTCATGCTTCTTGATAAGCCATGTGCAAAAACTTCACTCTGATTAAAACCTCTAATTTTAAGTTTTTTATTATGTAAAGGCACTGGTATTATAAGATCTACAGTTTTATATCTTTCGCTAGCCATTAGCTGTTTCCCATAGATTTCACCAATGTATAAACCAATTTCTTGATATCCTTTATATTTAAAATTATGAATTAAGTTCTGAACATTGCCTTGCTTTATATATCTGTAATATGCCGATGCTGAATCTATACGGCAGCGTCCCCAAAAGAGAATTTCAACAGGGTTCGACTCGCGGTTATGGAAATTTGTTTTGGGTAAATTTAACTCACAATAAGAACATAAAACACGTTCATGGTCAAGAAGCCTTCTTTCGCACGCCAAACATATTTTTGGATAAAAAATTTCAATAAGATTATTTATAATCTTCATTAGTAAGTAAAACTTTCTATAGCATAAATCACTAGTATTATACCAATATAGAAGCAATGCAGATAGCTAGCTACAGCCAAATTTTATTTTCAGATTTGCTTCTTATTTGGTAATAATAAATGGTTTTGTAAATATACTAAAAAATATCAACGCCTACATTTTGTTTAATAATTCTCATATTAAATTGTTTTAAAATTGAGATTCTCTTCACAGTCTTTACTCGTCTTTTTACACGAGATTATAGTTGAAAACCATATCCCTAAATACTTTGCCCTTACTTGAAAGAAAATAGAAGGTAAGATATTTTCTAAGCCTCGATATCACATTACGTATCTTGGATAATTCCTTTTCTTACCTTCTCCCAATTAATTCCTATTCTACAATAATAGTAAAAATTGGTCTTCTATTTTATTATTTTGCAAACGTACGAGTATAACAAACTTTATAGCCTCCTTTTTGGCCATTAGACCTGATATTACATTTTACACATTGATAATGCCACCCCTTCGGGGTTTTATAATCAACATTTATCTATATTTATAATAATATCAGCCCTTTGGGCTTACGTTATTCTAAATATTTGTTTCTTTTAAATGTAGGCATTCATAAATAATAGCACGAAATCCCGAAGGGATGAAAGTATTGTAATTATATAGTACACTAACTACTTAAAACCCTGAAAGGGTGACATAATACGTATATATGCACGTTCACAAAGAGAATTTGGATCAAAATGCGATTAAATCATTAATAAACATATATTTTAGAGTTATGTATTTATGTTTCTAAATTAAAGATTCCACTCTAATTCCTGTAGTGCCCTTAATTACAGCCATAGATAAATGAAAATTATAATTTGAATACACCTTTTCGTCTTTTTCTAGTATCTGTAATATGAATTCAAAGAATAACTAATAATGAAAAAGAAGTCATAATATTTATCTAATAATAGAAACATGAAGTATATCTACAAATTAGCTTTATTAATTATTTTGCTAAACACGTATAAATCTGTAAGTTCCCAAGGTGTTTTGGGTGGTGAGATACGGTGGGACTGTCTTTCTGTTGGTCAACCAAATGCTGGGAAATTTGTTTTTTACCTCAAAGTGTATCAGGCTTGTTATAATGATACTACAATAAATCCAGATTTAGCTAGTCAGCAAATAATGAAATCAAATAGCCCATCAGGTGACAGAATTGTACATTTACTTCCTGATTATCCTAAAGATATTTCTCCAGTTTGTAACCCTGACACTAATCTCCTCAGTACTTCCTGTGCTAATACATATACTATTTCAGCATTTAACGGAGCATATAAGGAATATATTTATTGTGATACTTTTGCTATAATGGGGACCCCGCCTACAACGGCTTGGTATTTTAAATGGAAGGGAGGAAAACGCAATCGTTCTTCAAACCTAAACGACAGCCTGTCTGATGGTATTACGATAGTTTCAAAAATGTATAATTATTCTAATACAAATGTATATCCATGTTTTGATAGTGCTCCTGAATCAGCAGAATTGCCAATAATAATGACTTGTAATGCTTATGTTTTCAATACGTATTCAGCTACAAATGATAGGGAATTAGATATATTAAAATATGAATGGAGTGATGTTTTAGATAGCAGTAATAATAGTGTAAGTTTTAAAAATAACTACTCTTATTCGGATCCTTTGCCTAACATTTCAGATAACCCTAATAATATACCCGCAGTTTTAGATAATCGCACAGGATTATTAAGAATTAGAACCTATACCGCTGGAGGATATTTTGCTAATCATCTTATAAAATCGTATAAATGTGGTCAATTGGTAGCAGAGATTAATCGCAATATGTATTTCCAGTTTTATGATTGTGATAGCAATGTTTCTCCAAGATTTAACCCACCATTTAATAATGGTATAAGTATTACGGATTCTGTAATTGCAGGCGAAAGACTAAGCTTTAATCTATTATTTACCGATAGCATGAAACTCTCTAATGGAATGGCACAAAGGGTTAGCGTATTAGCATATTCAAATATGTTTGGCCAATATATTCCAGCAAATGGAAGTAATACTCCACAATACGATACTTTAATAGGTTGTTTGAATCCTCCATGCGCAAGTCTTAATACTGCTCCAATTGATAGTTTACCAATAAATGATAGTACTTCTATTTCAACTCATTTTAGCTGGCAAACTAACTGCAATCATCTTAATACTTATGTTAGTTGTGGACAGACGACAAATGTTTATAATTTTATTTTTAAGTATTGGGATGATTATTGTCCAATACCTGCATATAATTGGGGAAAGTTTACGATTGTTATTTTGCCTAAGCCATTGCTAGACACTCCTATACTTGATAGCTTGAATGTTAACAATACTAATGGAAATATTAAACTTCATTGGACTTCTATTACTGATAGTCTCAATCGGTTTATTTCATACCATATTTTATCTTCGAGCAATAAATATGGACCTTATGCCTTAATTGATACTCTTGTAAATATTGATGATTCAACATATATTGATAGCACCGTAAATGGATTGCTTCAAAGTAAATATTATTATATTTTTGCTAAAGGACAAGATGGTGTTAATTTTCAGACTTCTTCATTACCATCTGATACCTTGCATAATAGCTTAGTGAATATAAATATGGATAAAGGTTATAATTCTGATGCTTTTATGTTGTATACAAACTATCCTAATCCTACAAATTCTATTAGTAATATAAAATATTTTATTCCTAAAAGGGCTAAAGTAGATTTCAAACTATATGATTTAAGAGGAAGGCTTGTTTTAGCGAAGTCCATAAAATCAAATTCAGGAATTAATATATTTTCATTAGATATTTCAAATTATGAAGATGGTGTTTACGTTTATAGTATTGCTTATGAGGGAGTAATCTTAAAAAGTAAGATTATTATTTTGCATTAATTTTTATTTTATAGAATTCACTAGAAATAAAATTGCCATTTAAACAAAATAAATATCATTTAATGCTGTATTAATAAATAAAATACTATCTTTGCGCTCTTATTACATATACGTGGAAGGATTTGATTGCTTGCAACCACAGGAAAAAATGCTAAAACATCCCTATATACAAGCAAACTTCCTTTATACATGTATTTTTATTTAGTTATCAATTTTAAAAATTACATATAATGGGATATTTATTTACATCCGAGTCCGTTTCAGAAGGACATCCAGACAAAGTATCAGATCAAATTTCTGATGCAATAATCGATAATTTTTTGGCTTACGACAAAACTGCAAAAGTAGCGGTTGAAACACTTGTAACTACAGGTCAAGTTGTACTTGCTGGCGAGGTAAACTCCAATACTTATATTGATGTGCAGAGCGTAGCACGTGATGTTATTAATAAAATTGGCTATACCAAGAGTGAGTATATGTTTGATGGTAACTCTTGTGGCGTATTATCGGCAATTCACGAACAATCTAGTGATATTAGACAAGGAGTCGATAGAGAAGAAAAATTAGAACAAGGAGCAGGAGATCAAGGAATGATGTTCGGTTATGCTTGTAGCGAAACTGATAATTATATGCCTGTTTCCCTAGAATTATCGCACTTATTAGTATATGTACTTGCCGAAATTCGCCGCGAAGGAAAGTATATGACATACTTACGTCCTGACTCTAAGTCTCAGGTAACCATTGAATATGGTGATAATAATAAACCACTAAGAATAAATACCATAGTTGTTTCTACTCAGCATGATGAGTTTGACGCTGATGAGCCAATGTTGGCAAAAATTAAGGATGATGTTATTAATATCCTTACTCCTCGTGTTAAAGCTTTAACTTCGGAGGCAGTGCAGGTTTTATTTAATGACGATATTATTTATCATGTAAATCCAACTGGTAAATTTGTAATTGGTGGCCCTCATGGTGATACAGGACTTACAGGAAGAAAAATTATTGTAGATACTTATGGAGGAAAAGGCGCACATGGTGGTGGAGCTTTCTCTGGTAAAGACCCGTCAAAAGTTGACCGTTCTGCAGCATATGCATCACGTCATATTGCCAAAAATCTTGTGGCAGCTGGTGTAGCTGACGAAATACTTGTACAGGTTTCTTATGCTATTGGTGTAGCTCGCCCAATGGGTATTTTTGTTGATACTTATGGTACTTCAAAAGTAAATTTTTCTGATACTGAAATTGCCAATATAATTGATGCAATATTTGATCTTCGTCCTGCAGCAATAGAAGAAAGACTTAAACTTAGAAATCCAATTTATTCTGAATCTGCTGCTTACGGACATATGGGGCGTACGCCACGTACGGTTGTAAAGAAATTTCACTCATCTTATTTAGGTGATAAGGAAATTGAAGTTGAGCTTTTCACATGGGAGAAGCTTGATTATGTTGATAAGGTAAAAGAAGGATTTGGATTGTAGGGAATATGGGATGTGTGACATGTGATATGTGTTGTGTGTTATTCTCCTACGCTAAAGCTTCGGTGAATAAATGTGACATGTGATATTGTGTTATGTGATCCCAAATCAACATTCTTAAATTTTTAATAAAAAACCTCGTCATGCTGAGTGATTTTTCTTTTCGAAAAATCGTATCGAAGCAGACGGGGTTTTTCTGTATCTCGGGCATCTTGCCCGATGATGTTTTATTGTATTATACCAAATACAAATTAAACACACCGAAATAAATTGTTTCTAATTCACATCTTCTTCGTTAAAAATTATTTAGTTCGATAATAACTACTAATGGTACTCATGATTGCTTCGCAATACCGTAACTGTGGCTATGCAAAGAATTTTTGCCTTGAATATGTGAAATATATTCCAATTTATTAATCAGCAAGTTTGAATTGTAATTGGTATTAATAGAACTTCGGGCAGGATGCCCGAGTTACACCGATAGCATTTTTAAATAATGTCTATTTTATTATTTAAAGGAGATTTTATTTTTTTTCTAAATTCCTAGTGCAGAGCACCAAAATATTTATAAATCTATAAGTATTCTATGAACTAGAGGTGCAGCGTACCGCAACATTTTTTTTATTTTTCGTGTATCTTGTTTGATGATAAATAGAAATACGGCTAGGATGCCCGTATTACAAAATTCCCTACATTTGCTAGCTAAAATTAATCTAGAAAACATACAAATACAATATTATTATGCAAAAATTACAAGCTATATTTGTTTCGGCATTAATGCTAATGAGCTTTGTCAGCATACAGGCTCAACAAGATAAAACTGATTGGATGGGTGGCGTTCCTGAAGGTTGTACAACAATTACTGTTGGTAAGGGTGCATCTTATGATGGCTCTGTTATGACTTCGCATACCGATGATAGCCATAGAACTCGCTCATGGATGCAAATGGTTGCAGCAAAAGACCATGAAGCAGGAAGCACAACGCCTATGTATAAGCGAGTGCAGGATAATACTAAGGCAATGCCAATTTATGCTCATAATAAGATTGGTGAAATTCCTCAAGTAGAACATACTTATGCTTTCTTAAATACTGCTTATCCAAGTATGAATGAACATCAGCTGGCAATTGGCGAATCTACTTTTGGTGGTAGAGATACTCTACAATCTAATAATGGGCTTATTGATTGCCAAAGATTGGTGCAGTTGATGCTCGAAAGAACTACTACTGCAAGAGCTGCAATAGAAATGGCTGATGAATTATTAATGGAATATGGTTGGACCGACTATGGTGAGGTGTTAACTATTGCTGACCCTAATGAAGTTTGGCATTTGGAAATTGTTGGTGCTGGAAAAGGCAATAAAGGTGCTGTTTGGGTTGCGCAACGCGTGCCCGACAATCATGTAGGTGTAAACGCCAATGCAAGTACCATAAAAGAAATAGATCTTAAGAATAAGGATTATTTTATGGCTTCAAAAAATATTTATAAAGTAGCTGAAGAAATGGGGCTTTGGTCTAAAAAGAGTGGTGAAACTTTTCGTTTTAACCACGTATATGCTCCTCATAGTCGTGAGTCAGTGGCTTCACGTCGTCGTGAGTGGCGAATTCTTAGCATATTAGCTCCGTCTTTACATCTTAGCCCAACGGCACAAGATTATCCTTTCTCTGTAAAGCCAGAAAAGAAGGTAACTCTTGAAATGATGGTAAGCCTTTTCAAAGATTATTACCAAGGCACACCATACGATATGCGTCGCAACCAAACTGTTGCCGATAAGGATGGAAAGCAAGTAATTTCGCCATTGGCAAACCCTTTTATGCCTTACGATCAGTTGGAGTTGGATAGAATTAATGGAGGGTGGTTTAGTGTCAATCATGAAACAGGAAGTATAAGATTTCTTGGAGAGCGTACTATTGCTCGTTGGTATACTATGTATGGAACTATTACTCAGTCAAGAAGCTGGTTGCCTGATGCAATTGGTGGTAAAGTTTGGCTAGCGCAAGATAATATAGCAAGTTCTATTTATGTTCCAGTTTATTGTTCAATAAGTGCATTGCCAGAAAGTTATGCTACTCCAGGTCGTGTAAATGGTTTTACTCGCAATTCAGCTTGGTGGGCTTTTAATAGAATGGGAACATTAGCAGCGCAACGCTGGGGCGATATGCATAAAGATGTGGATGCCGTATGGAATCCAATGCAAAAGCAAATGTTTGATGATGTGGAAAATACCGAAGCCAAGGCATTGGAACTTTCTAAAGCACAAAAAGATACTGAGCTTAATAAATTCTTAACAGATTATACTCAGAAATGGGGAAATACTGTTGTGGAAAGAGCTTGGTTGCTTGGTGATGAGTTGTGGACTAAGTATGACGAGAAGTTTTAATTTAGTCAGCAGTCTTCAGTCTACAGTTTTCAGTCTACAGTCTTCAGTCAGTTAATGCCTACTGCTTACTGCCTACTGCTAACTGAGGACTATAAAATCTCTTCAATCTTCTTCAAACTATCAACGGTATAAGTTGGCTTGAATCCGGCATAGGTATTGTCAAAATTTACCCATATTTGATCTATACCAGCTTCTGAAGCGCCAATAATATCGGCTTTTAAGTCATCACCAATCATTATGCTCTCCTCAGCGGATGCTCCAGCTTTTTGTAATGAATAATTGAAAATTTTTGGATTAGGCTTTTTCCAATCGGTTTCTTCGCTAATTATTATTTCTGTAAAATATTTACCTAAATCACTTTGCTCAAGCTTAATTGTTTGCACTTCTGCAAATCCATTTGTAATAATATGCAAGTCGTATTTTTGATATAGAGATTCCAATAATTCAATAGTGCCAGGAAATAGTTGCTTTTTAAAAGGGCTTTCTTTCACATAAAACTCACCCATTTCTTTTGCCATTTCCCAATTATCAATATTGAATTTCAGCATTGTAGCATAAAATCGCTGTGTACTTAGAAATTCTTTAGTGATTTCTCCAACTCTATATTTTGCCCACAAAGCGTGATTTATTTCTATATAATTACCAATAAACTCTTGATAATCGATACATGCTAGGGTAGTAATATCAAATTTATTAAACATATCGATAAGTACTTCCTCGGAGTTTGCATCAAAATCCCATAAAGTACGGTCTAAATCAAAAAAAAGATGTTTGTATTTCATTGTGAATTCTAAATTATTAATGTGCTAAATTACTAAATTACTAAAATGGAGAATTAATAAATTATCTGATTTTGGGGTGATAAGTGTTAATGTGTAAAAGGAGAAGAGTAAAAGAGAAGGATAGAGTAAAAGTGTGAAATAAATTAAGAATTTAGTTTTAAGAATAATTTTAATTCTCATTGTCTATTCCCAATTCGTGAAATCTGTGCAATTAACCGTAAATTTGAATTATTAAACCATTATATTATAAGGGATTAAGATAATTAAGGTTTTACGATAGATTTACTATTTCTTACAATTCCTTACCACACTTTACCACACCTTACCACACTTTACCACCCATTACCACACCTTACCACACCTTACCACACTTTACCACCCATTACCACACCTTACCACCCATTACCACACCTTACCACACTTTACAATACTTTACCAAACTTTACCAAACTTTACAATACTTTACCACACTTTACCTCCCATTACACCATTGAATAACAACTAAACTTTTCTACCTTTGCCCTCCAAAATAATAACTATTGATGAGCGAAAAATTAAAAGCACATATCGCATTATTTGTTTCAGCAGTGCTATTTGCAATAAATTATTGGGTATCTGATGATTTAACAAATCATATTGCCACATTGCCTTTAGTTTTTTTTAGAACAATAGGTGCTGCATTCTTGTTTGGAATATTGTATTATTTTGATAAAGAAAAAATAATGCCCAATAAAAAAGATTTAGGTTTATTTGCATTTGCAGCTTTGTTTGGAATACTATTAAATCAGTTTTTATTCTTCTCAGGGCTTAAGTACACCAGCGCTATTGATGCCGCAACAATACATGTGAGCAATCCAATAATTGTAATTACTCTTAGTGCTATTTTTCTAAAAATAAAGCTTACTAAAAATAAATTACTTGGAGTGGCTCTTGGGGCATTAGGTGCATTAATTCTAATACTCTATCAAGGGAATTATAATAGCGATTTAAGTAGTATTAAGGGTAATATGATGATCTTTGGTAATACATTTGCTTATGCTCTATTTTTGATAATCCTGAAGTCGCTGCTCAAAAAATACTCTCCCATTGCAGCAATGTTTTGGTTACATATTATTGCTAGTTCATTCCTAATTCCAGTGAGTTTTAATACTCTTATTCAATTTAATTGGTATGAGGTTTTCTCGCAATACTGGTTCTCAATATTCTATATAGTAGTGATGCTTACTTTTATTGCCTATCTGCTGAATATGTATGGATTAAAACGTCTTAGCCCAACATCAGTAAGTTTTTATGTGTATTTACAGCCGGTATTTGCTTATATAATTGCCATAATTCTTGGCGAACAACTGCCTTCTTTTGTAAAAGTAATGGCCACATTAACAATTATTTCAGGAGTAGTATTGGTAAATACGGATAAATTCAAAGAGCATAAGAAATTAAAAGGAATGAATTCATAGGTTCTGCACTTTAAGTTTTTTAGTAACTTTGCTTTCCATTTTTAATATAAAAATAATAATATATGAAAGCTTTTCATGCATACGATATAAGAGGAATTTACAATCAAGATTTTGATAAGAATGATGTGTATAAGGTCGGCTTTTATCTTCCTGAATTATTAGATACGGATAAAGTACTAATTGGCCGAGATGTTCGTATAAGCTCACCAGAGGTATATGAATATTTATGTAAAGGTATATGTGATGCTGGAGCCGATGTTTATGACGCAGGTCTTTGTACCACACCAATGGTTTATTGGTTTACTGCTAAGTTTGGTTTTGATGCTTCGGTTATGATTACGGCTTCGCATAATGGCAAAGAGTATAATGGTCTTAAGGTTTCTAGAAGTGGAGCAAAGCCTGTTGGTTATGCCACAGGACTTGGCGAGCTAGAAAAAATGATGCATAAACCAATAGTGAAGAATGCTCAGCAGGGAAAGATTATTGACTTTAATAAAACAAAGGATTATATAGAATTTCAGAAGCAATATGTTCCCAACAAATTGGCAGATATTAATATAAGTATCGATTGTTCCAACGGAATGGCTGGCTTGATTATTAGGGATATAATTGGTGATGATCATAATTATATCTTCGATACTCTTGATGGAAGTTTCCCTAATCATGAGGCCAATCCACTAGTTCCTGAAAATACTGTTGATATCAAAAAAGCGGTATTGGAGAATAATAGCGATATAGGAATTATCTTCGATGGTGATGCTGATAGAGTTATGTTTATCGACGAAAAAGGAGAGTTTATTTCTCCAGATTTGCTAATTGCTGCTATGGGTCATTATTTTATTAAGAAAGATTCTCCTGTGGTTAAAGTTCTTCAAGATATCCGTAGTTCTAAAGCTGTTGGCGAATACCTGAAAAAACTAGGATCGGTAGATATTAATACATGGAAAGTTGGAAGAGCCTTTGCTTCGCTAAAACTTGATGAGATTGGAGCATTATACGGAGGTGAATTAGCAGGGCATTATTATTTTGAGGAATTTTATCATTCGGATTCGGCAATGATGGCAATGTCTATTTTGCTTGATGTGGTAATACAAATGAAAGATAAAGGAATAAGTGTTTCGGAACTTATTTCTGAGATAAAGGCATACTCTAATTCTGGAGAAATAAACTATAAGATTGAAGATAAACAAGGAGCGATGGAAGCTGTAAAATCTTATTTCGAAAGCTCGGAGAATGTAATAAAGTTTATGGAGTTTGATGGTTATAGATTGGAGTTTGAAGATTGGTGGTTCAATATTCGCCCTTCAAATACCGAGCCTTATCTTCGCCTAATACTAGAAGCCAAAGAGCAAAATATGCTCGACAAAAAGCTGAAAATTATTGATGGAATTATTAGAAGTAAGATGTAGTAGAGATTAAGAGTGAAGAGTTAAGAGTGCTTTCAACCCATAATTTTTCACCTTATTCTTAAGACTTTATTCGTTACCTTTTATTTTTAAACCCCCGTACTTCCAAAACCACCAGCACCACGTTCAGTTTCTGAAAGGTCTTCCACAAGATTCCATTCTGCTTGCTCATGAGCAGCAATTACCATTTGAGCAATGCGCTCACCATGTTTTACAACAAACGTATCGTTGGAAAGGTTTATTAGAATCACCATTATCTCTCCTCTATAATCAGCATCAATAGTGCCTGGAGTATTCAAAACAGTGATACCTTTTTTTATAGCCAAGCCACTTCTTGGGCGAACTTGCGCCTCATATCCCACAGGAATTTCCATAAACAAACCAGTAGGGATTATTGTTCTTTCCATAGGTTTCATTATTACATCATTTACCAAATTTGCTCGTAAATCAATTCCTGCACTTGCCTTTGTGGCATACTGAGGAAGGTCGTTGGTGGATTTATTTACTATCCTTATATTCATAGTGGGTTTTATTTTAATTGAGACAGCAAATATATAAATTTTAGATTGTCAAACAACAATATGACACTTGTTTAATAATATCCTCTAATTGCTTTTTTATCATTAAATTTGCGAACTAATTAATTATATAATTTTAGAATAGAACAAGACTAAAAGAATAATATGACTAGTGAACGAATTAAGTATCTACAGTTATTATCGAAGCAGTTTCCGACTGTTAATTCTGTTAATACCGAAATAATAAACTTGCAGGCGATATTAAACTTACCAAAGGCAACGGAGCATTTTATTTCCGATATTCATGGCGAATACGAAACTTTTAAGCATGTTCTTAGCAATGGCTCAGGCGTTATCCGTGGTCGCATTGACGATATTTTTGCCGACAGATTGGAGTATCAGGATCGTCAATTTCTTGCGGCATTAATCTATTATCCTCACGAAAGACTTAAATATGTTAAGCAATACGAGAAGGATATAAATGCTTGGTATAATAAAAATCTAAGATATATTATAGAAATTGCCCGTAGCTTTGCCGCGAAATATTCAAGATCTAAAGTAAGAAAAACATTACCTAATAACTTTAGATATATTACTGACGAGCTTCTTAATGTAAATGAGAATCTTATGGATAAAGAGGCTTATTTTCAGGCGATTATCCAAACTATTATTGATCTTGATAGCGCAGATGATTTTATAGCTACCATTAGCAACTTTATTCACGACTTGGCAATTGATCACCTGCATATTGTTGGAGATATTTTTGATAGAGGCCCTTCTGCAGATAAGGTTATGGATGAGCTTTTGCACCATAAATCCATTGATATACAATGGGGAAATCATGATATGATATGGATGGGCGCTGCCTCAGGTTCGCTAGCTTATATTGCCATTGTTCTGCGTATTAGTGCACGATATGGAAACCTTCATACCATAGAGAATTCTTACGGAATAAACCTTAGACCATTGAGCGAATTTGCCTCTGATACCTATAGCCTATATTCTAAAGAATTTGATATAAAGGCAGGAAAGGATAATCTTAATAAAAAGCAAATTGATAGATTAAATATTGTTCATAAAGCAATAAGTATAATCCAATTTAAACTTGAAGGACAAATAATAAGTCGTAATCCTGATTTTGGAATGGACGACAGGAAAATTCTTGATAGAATCGATTTTGAAAAAGGCGTGCTACTTCAAGATGGAAAAGAATACCCTTTAAACGATACAGATTTCCCTACTATTGACCCAAAAAATCCTTTTGAGCTTACTGAAGCTGAAGAGGAGGTTATGAATAATTTAAGAAAAGGTTTCTTAAAGAGTGAGAAACTTCAAAAGCATATACGATTCTTATTTACTAAAGGCTCTATGTATCTTAAGTACAATGGGTTATTATTATTTCATGGTGCTATTCCTTTGGGTGAGGATGGTGAACTAAAAGAGGTTACTTTCGGTAATAGTACTCATAAAGGAATGAAATTATTAGACTTCTTTGATAATCGTGTACGTAGCGCTTTTTATGGGATACAGAAAACTAATTCCATTGATTTAGATATTATGTGGTACTTGTGGTGCGGCCCTGATTCACCACTTTTTGGAAAGAAAAAGATGGCCACTTTTGAGCGTTATTTCATTGATAATAAGGAATTACACAAAGAGGAAAATAATTCATATTTTGATTATCGTGATAGTGTGGAGGTTACAAAGATGATTTTGAAGGATTTTGATCTTAACCCAGAAAAAAGCCATATCGTAAATGGACATGTACCTGTGAAAGTAAAAAAAGGGGAGAGTCCAATAAAGGCCGAAGGAAAGGTTATTGTTATTGATGGCGGTATGTCCAAAGCATATCAGTCGGTAACTGGTTTGGCTGGCTATACTCTTATCTATAATAGTTACGGTCTTGTAATTGTTGCACATCAGAAGTTTAGATCTAAGCGCATGGCTATTGAAGAGGGTATGGATATGATTTCTGAAGCCACATATCTCGAGAAAGTATCTACTCGTAAGCGTGTTTCGGATACCGATATTGGTGAGACTATAATGTCTGAAATTCAAGATTTAAAAGAATTGAGAAAAGCTTATAATACGGGTTTAGTAAAATAGTTTTTTAGAATAAAACAATAAAAGATATTCAATGACAAATTTTCCCATAGAGGCGTGGTTGCCAACAACTGTAAAAGAGGCCAAATTGAGAAATTGGGAGGATATGGATGTTGTGCTTTTTACAGGAGATTCCTATGTTGACCATCCCTCTTTTGGTGCTGCTGTAATTGGTAGAATAATTGAACGATCAGGCTTTAAGATAGCTATTGTTGCTCAACCAAATTGGAAGGACGATTTGCGTGATTTTAAAAAATTTGGTAAACCAAAGTATTTCTTTGCAGTAACGGCTGGGAATATGGATTCCATGGTAAACCATTATACTTCAAATAAGCGACTTCGCTCAAATGATGCATATACTGCTGGCGAAAAAGCTGGTTTTAGACCTGATTATGCCACTGTGGTTTATACCAATAATCTTAAAAAATTATATCCTGATACTCCTGTTGTTATTGGAGGTATTGAAGCTTCTTTGCGCCGATTAACTCATTTCGATTATTGGAAAAATAAACTTTTACCTTCAATAATTGTTGATTCAAAAGCTGATTTGCTTATATATGGCATGGCCGAACAGCCAATTATTGATATCCTTAATCGTTTGAAAAATGGGGAGTCAATAAATGAGATTAGGGATGTAAATCAAACGGTATTTATAGCAAATGGTGAGGAACTGAGTAAGATTCGTAACGAACGGGAGTTTATTGAGCTTAATTCTCACGAAAAATGCTTGAAGGATAAACTTTTATTTGCTGCAAACTTTAAACATATTGAGCGTGAGTCGAATAAAATAAATTCTAAAACCTTAATACAGTTTCATAAGGGCAGAGCGATAGTTGTATTGCCTCCTTACCCCACAATGAGCTCCGAACAAATTGATAAGAGCTTTGATTTGCCTTATACTCGTTTGCCACATCCAAAATATAATAAGCGTGGTAGAATTGCTGCCTACGATATGATTAAGTTTTCGGTGAATATGCACCGTGGTTGTTTTGGCGGTTGTTCGTTTTGCACTATTTCTGCTCATCAAGGCAAATTTGTTGCAAGCAGGAGCCCTGAGTCTATTCTTAAGGAGGTAGAGGAGCTTACCAAGCATCCAGATTTTAAAGGATATTTAAGCGACCTTGGAGGCCCGTCTGCAAATATGTATAATATGAAGGGTGTGGATTTGGATGAGTGTTTTGATTGCAACCGTCCAAGTTGTATTTTTCCTAAAATATGCCCTAATCTTGATACAAATCATCAAGCTTTGATTGATGTTTATGAGAAGGTAAATGCTAATCCTAAAATTAAGAAGGCTTTTATAGGAAGTGGAATTCGTTACGATTTATTGGTGGACGAATCCTTATCGGCAAAGGAAAAATTAAGTGCTGATAAATATATTGAGCTCGTTGCCGAGAAACATGTTAGTGGGCGCTTAAAAGTAGCTCCAGAGCATACTTCTGATAAGGTATTGAAGATAATGCGAAAGCCTTCCTTTGATTTGTTTTATACTTTTAAAAAGAGATTTGAAGAGAAATCAAAGAAATTTAATCTTAATCAAGAAGTTGTACCGTATTTTATATCCTCGCATCCAGGGAGTAGTGTTGAGGATATGGCAGACTTAGCTGTTAAAACCAAAGATTTAGGATTTAAATTGGAACAGGTGCAGGACCTAAATCCTACTCCAATGACTGTGGCAGCAGTTATTTTTTATTCTGGAGTACATCCTTATACTCTTAAACCAGTATTCACAGAGAAAGATCCCCAAGAAAAACTTAAGCAAAGAAGATTCTTCTTTTGGTATAAAAAAGAAAATAAGGGCTATATCCAAAAAGAGCTGATAAAGATGGGGAAAAAGGAGTGGATTATGGATTTAGTAGGCTCTTCAGCACAATATTCAAAACCACCACCATCAAGAAACAATAAGGTGAAAATATCAAAATCGTTTCAGAGGAAGATGGAAGCAAATAATACTGAAAAAAAGAAAACTGGGAAACGCAAAAAGCGTAAATAGGCTCTCAGTTCTATAGAATTCCCCTTAAACAATACTTAATCAATGTCAATATGGCATTTTTAATTTATGGCATAATTTTTAAGCCATCAATTACAAAATGATACTATTATGATAACTATAAAATCGCTTAAGGAATTACAGAAAAACTTAGAAGAAGGAAAACAATCTTTTGTTCTGTTATACAAAGGTGGAAGTAAGCAGAGTGAATGTGCGCTGGAAAGCGTATCAAATATTGACCTTAAGGATACCGATATACTTATTGTTAATGTAGCTCAGGTTAGAGATATTCACCCTCAGTATGGAATAAAATCGGTACCTAGTTTTTTAGAATTCGATGGCGTAAATTTTAAAAATAATTTTAAAGGATGCCAATCGAGTGAATATTATACAAACTTAATAGAGTCGAGTTTGTATAAAGCTACCATGAGCGATGAAGATAAACGTCGTCCTCAGAAGGCGGTAACAGTTTATTCTACTCCCACATGCTCGTGGTGTACAACATTAAAGAATCATCTTAATAAATATGCAATAAGGTATACTGATATTGATGTTTCGGCAAATCAATCGGCAGCAAAAGCCATGATGGCTAGGAGCGGACAACAGGGTGTTCCACAAACAGATATTGGTGGAGAAATGATTGTTGGTTTTGATAAAAATAGAATAAATTTGCTACTTGAAATTAAAGCGTAATAAAGATAAGAAAATAGAATTAAAATAACGAAATAACGATAAAAACCATGAAAGAATTACAAGCTATAAATCAGAATGTATTATTAGATATTACTGAAGATAAAGGAGAGCATAAAACAATGAGCGGAATTATTATTCCTGATACTGCAATGGAAAAGCAGAATACTGCTAAGGTTGTAAGTATGAGCTCTATTGAGAATGCCGAAGTTGCAGTTGGCGACATTGTACTTTATAAAGAATACTCAGGAACAGAGACTAAATTTGAAGGCAAAACTTACCTGATTCTTCCTTATGCTGAAATATTAGCAAAGGTGGTTGAGATGGAAGAGATCTAGTTTAAGCTAAATTGATTTTATAATGGCCTAGTCATACTTCGGTACATTTTTTAGTTAATGCTATCGCATTTATTAAAAAAACACTCAGTATGACTGGGCTTTTGTGTTTTTATTAAATGGTGTATAAAATTTAGCATTCGTAATTAAGAATTACTTTCCTCTACCAGTAATTACGATAATTATGGTATAGAACATTATTTTTATATCCACCGAAATACTCATATTCTCGATATATAGGATGTCGTACTTAAGTCTTTCCACCATTTCGTCAACATCCTGAGCATAGCCATATTTTACTTGTCCCCAAGAAGTTATACCGGGCTTTATTTTTAATAGCATATTGTATTGTGGGGCTTTTTCTACTATTTGGTCTATAAAAAATTGGCGTTCGGGACGATATCCCACAAGGCTCATATCTCCTTTTATTACCGTGAAGAATTGCGGTATTTCGTCTAATCTAATTTTACGCATTATCTTGCCAAAAGTAGTAATTCTTGGGTCGTCATCAGAACTTAGTTGTGGGCCAGCACTCTCTGCGTCAGTGTACATTGTTCTGAACTTAAGCATATTAAATGGCTTGCCATTAATGCCAATTCTTTCTTGCAGATAAAATATTGGTCCTTTGGAAGTAAAGTAAACCATTGCTGCAGTGAAAATGAATAAAGGTGATAGAAATATTATAGCCAAAAGTGAGATGCTAATATCCATAACTCGCTTTAAAACTACTTGCCAATAGGGCATAATTTCTGGCGATATTTGTATTAGCGGTGCTTGAAATATTGCTGTCATTTTTACCATTCCTAATACTATATCGTACATATCAGGAATTACTTTTATAATCACATTTGTATTTCTTAAGGCAGACATAATACTCTTAATTTTAGCATGCTCCGAAGGGTCAATTGCTATAATTACTTCTTCAATTGCTAGTTCCTCAATTATTTGTGGTGTTTGAAGATAGTGACCTAGTTTAGGCAAGTGATTTGCTAATTTATACTCATCAGCATCATTAACATTTACAAAGCCAATAAACTTATTTCCTGAAGAAATAGTCTGGTTAATAATATCGTTGTAAATAGCAGTAGCATTACCATTTCCACCAATAATAATAGTATTAAAACCAATAACTCCATTATGGATTTTATTCACCATTAGTGATGTAATAATTGTTCTTGATATTGCTGTAATGCCAAAGTGCAGTATGAAAAGTATTCCTCCATAAACTATTAAATCGGAAGTAGAATTTACATAATCATCAATAATAACAGATAGGAATAAGAACATTACTCCAATTAGTGAACTGAGGAAGGTATTACCAATTACTTTTACGCGAGTTTTACGATAAACAGATTTATAATTGCCCATTATAAAATATATAACTAGCCAAAGCAAAGGAATTATTGCTAATCCTGTAATAAAATTAGAATCGTCGAAAGTTATCTCACGAAGCGAAGAATAATCTGTGGAATAGGCATTTTTTCGATACATAAAAAACATTGCCCATGCCAATGCTGCCGATATGTAATCGTTAAGAATATACTTTATTGTTTGTAAAGGTCTATTCATTAAAAATGCATTATTTTAATATTATCAAGATAGATATTTGCTTCTGTTTTATCACCAATATTTGATTTAAAGAATACTCTATATCCTGTAGCTGTTGGGTAATTGCCAACTAGTTCAGTGAAGTTTACGTATAATTTTTTCCAATCGGAACCCGCATTTACTCCTAAATGGTCGTTGCTAACAACTGTTCCACCAGGTAGATATGCAAACATACCTAACATAACAGGAACGTCATTTTTTATGTGTATCTCCATTACTACACCAGCTCCCGCAGGCAATACAAAGGCGTTTGTACTTTGTCCGTAAAAAGTCTGATGAGTTGAGTTTAGTTCAATATAACCAGAATAATTGCCCTCAAACACTTCAGTATTAGATTTCTTGATACTAGTTGACGAATCTCCAATGGAATCAATACTAATTCCTCCTTCTTCAAAATCCTCTTCGCCTCTATTGTTCCAAGGAAAAATTACCCCATCGGCATATTCACAGCTAGGAGTAATATTGAGAGTTTCGCCAATGCTTAGGCTCATATTATTATCGTAACTAGTATAGAAAGGGTTAATGGATCTTGTACCAGCAATTCCATTAAGTTTTACTCCTGGAGATATTTTGATATTGCTAGTTCCTGAACTAAGAACAGGAATCTCAAAAGGCATTTCAAAGGCTCCAACAAGGTTACCATTTACATAAACCCATGCATCTGCAATCTCTGCAATACTAGTTCCTTCTCCTGTGTTTGCAGAAAAAGTCATAGTGTCAATCTTAATGAAAGATGGCATATCCTCATCAGGATTAATAACTTCGCAAGACTGAAAAATGAAAATAAATGATATAAGTAAAAAGTAAAAATGCTTCATATAAATGTATGGGTAATTATTAAGTTAACGTAAGTTTATAGATATTATTATATCTAATAAATTAATGGAAGATGAACAGTATTGTAGAACTACTTTGTGAGGTCTTGAAATATATGTTCAAGACTAATTTCTTCAGTCTGTAGCCCAATAAGAGTCAGATTGTTGTCTTTAGCATAGTCATATATTAAAGGTCGAATATCATCTTTTGATGCAACAGTAATTTTATATTTACCATTGCTATTTTTAATAACACTTTCTATTCCTTTGATATTGCTAAAATGGTCTAAATCAATCTCTTCTTTAAATTCAACAAATATTATTTCTTTGTTTTTCCAAAGCTTCTGAATTTCATTTTTAGGACTATCAGCAATTAAAATCCCATCTTTAATAATAATGATTCTATCGCAAACAGCTTCCACCTCTTGCATAATATGTGATGAAAAAAGAATGGTTTTTGTTTCACCAATTTTCTTAATAAGATTTCTGATTTCAATAAGCTGATTAGGGTCTAAACCACTAATTGGTTCATCAAGAATTAACACATCAGGATTATGAATAAAAGCCTGAGCAATGCCCACTCGCTGCTTATATCCCTTTGATAAAGCGCCAATTTTCTTATGCTGTTCTTTCTGTAGGCCAGTAAGCTCAATCATTTCTGCAATACGCTCTTTCTTATTCTTAATTTTGAAAACTCCTGCCACAAAATTTAAGTATTCTTTTACATACATTTCGTGGTAAAGAGCATTGCTTTCTGGCAGATATCCGATTTTACTTTTTACAGCAATAGGGTTCTCTAATACGTTATGCCCCATCACTTCTACGCTTCCTTCCGATTGTGGAATATAGCAACTGATGATTTTCATTAAGGTAGATTTTCCTGCTCCATTGGGTCCTAAAAGGCCAACAATTTCACCGCTATTTATCTCCAAACTAACATCATTTAGTGCTTTCTGCTTTCCGTAAAATTTGCTTAAGTTTTTTATGCTTATCGACATTGTAATTTCTTTTATTCGTTATATAAGGCAAAGTAAATGAGGGTTATTATCTCTTCTTATTTTTTGCCCATGAATCGCGAAGTGCAACAGTACGATTAAAAACCATTTTGCCAGGCTTACTGTCTTTATCCACAGTAAAATATCCCGTACGCTGAAATTGGAATTTATCTTCAATTTTGGCATCAGCCAAACTTGGCTCTAACTTACAATTTTTAATAATTTGTAATGAGTTAGGATTTATAAATTTCTTAAAATCTATATCCTCATGGCCTAGTGGATCTTCGTCATTAAAAAGTCTATCATAAAGACGAATTTCAGCATCGATAGCTTTTTCGGCACTTACCCAATGCAATACGCCTTTTACTTTTCTAGAGATACCACTTCCACTCTTAGTTTCAGGATCGTAAGTGCATAGAATCTCTGTAATATTACCTTCTGAATCAGTAATATAATCTTCGCATTTAATAATGAAAGCACCTTTTAATCTTACCTCTCTGCCTGGAGCAAGTCGGAAAAACTTCTTAGGAGCATCAATCATAAAGTCGCTGCGTTCAATAAAAAGATTTCTGCCAAAAGGAATATTTCTTTTGCCACTATTTTCATCCTCAGGATTATTTACAAGCTCACAGTCTTCAAATTTATCTTCATCAAAGTTTGTAATAGTAAGTTTTATTGGATCAATAACAGCCATCACTCTGTCAGTAATTTTGTTGAGGTGTTCCCTCACCATAAACTCCAATAAGCTGTATTCAATTATATTATCGCGTTTTGCAACGCCTATTCTGTCTGCAAAATTGCGGATTGACTCTGGAGTAAATCCTCTGCGTCGCAATCCAGATATTGTAGGCATTCGAGGATCGTCCCATCCATTTACTATATTTTCATCCACCAATTGCATAAGCTTTCTCTTGCTCATAACAGTATAGTTTATGTTTAGTCGAGCAAATTCTATCTGCCTTGTTCTGTCAACATCTCCAGCAATTTGATCTAAATACCAATCGTATAGTGGACGGTGGTTTTCAAATTCCAAAGTGCAAATTGAGTGAGTAATGTTTTCTATATAGTCGCTTTGCCCGTGAGCAAAATCATACATAGGATAAATACTCCAATCATTTCCGGTACGGTGGTGGTGAGCTCGCATAATACGATACATCACAGGGTCACGCATTTGCATATTTGGCGAAGAAAGGTCAATTTTGGCACGTAAAACCATGCTGCCATCTTCAAACTCACCATTCTTCATTTTAGAGAATAGTTCAAGATTTTCTTCTATCGTTCTATTACGAAAAGGACTTGGTGTAGCAGGAACTTGAGGCGTTCCTCTTTGCTCACGCATTTGCTCCGACGATTGCTCATCGACATAAGCCAATCCCTTTTTAATGAAATCGCAAGCCCATGTGTAAAGCTGGTCAAAATAATCTGATGTATAATGAATATCTCCTTCCCAGTTGAAACCAAGCCATTTTATGTCTTCGATAATGCTATTTACGTACTCATCATCTTCTTTACTAGGATTGGTATCATCAAATCTAAGATTAGTTTTGCCTTTGTATTGCTCTCCCAAACCAAAGTTTAGACAGATACTTTTTGCGTGTCCAATATGTAAATAACCATTAGGCTCAGGAGGAAAACGAGTGTGTATACGGTTTTCATTTTTACCTTCTTTAAGGTCATTATCAATTATTTGTTCTATAAAATTCAGCGATTTGCTATTGCTTTCTTCCATTCTATATTTCTCTAAAATTTTGATGTGCAAAAGTAATGAAAATTGCGGTGCGAAAGGGGAGAATTA
>JAOZPM010000212.1:0-3035 GCA_029932765.1 Bacteroidales bacterium
AGTTTTATATAATTATGCGAATATATAAAACTTTCTCTTTATTCTATAAATAAGTAATGAGAAATAAATAATGTCGTATATTTATTTTAGCTGTTTTTTATAATTAGTTAGCTCAGATTAATTTATGAATACAAAAAAATCCTCCGACCAAATTGCTTAAAAATCCCTATAAAATGGACATATCACTTATGCAATTTGCCCACCTCCTTTTTCTAAGGAGGACTAAACAAAGAAGACCCTCCAACCAAATTGCTTAATAAATCTATAAAATGGACATATTACTTATGCAATTTACCCCTGTCTGCCGCCAGGCAGGCACCTCCTTTTCACTTCGGCTAAGCTCAACAGGTCTAAGGAGGACTAAAAAAAACTACCAAACTATTAAATAAATACGACTTAAGTTTCGCACCTAATAAATACAGCCCTTTAGGGTGAATTTATTAGTAAAAACAAACATAAATTACAATGTTATTATTTTAATATCAGTACGTTATCATGATAGATGTGTCATAATGCCATTTATATTCAATTTAAGCTATTGCAAAATATTTGTGTTAAATACATTTTTTTAGCCACATAAAAAACTATTTAATGAATATACCCCATATTTTTGCTAAAACTAGCGTGTCAAGCCTTGGCCTTGAGCGAAAACGGGGGTGGCGATGGCGGTGAATTTCAATATTATAGTATTTGCATCGAAGGCGTTTACGTTTAAAATTAATGACATAGAGTATGATTGAACAGATAGATACAATTGGTATTATGTACTTAATTAGATAAATATAAGGTCATTTATTTTCCTACTTCGATTGCAAATACATAATATTGGAAGAGGCGGGCGGGAGTTTTTTCGCTCTTGACTTTTTGCCTGCCTGCCGGTAGGCTGGTTTCGTTTGGAGTTTATGCTGAGTTTACCGAAGTATCAAGACAAAATGAAAAGAAAATATTTATATTTATTTTATTTTTATAAAATCATGCTCGAATACTTTATTGATTGTTTTGGAATTATTAATTGATTATAATCATATTGAGCAACACGCTTAGAATAAAATAGTTATAAAGATTTATTATTTTTATAATTTAATGAATATTAATAAAAATAATTCTTAATTAGCTACTTAGATTTAAGTGCGAAACTTCAGTTATCTAAATTATTTGTAATATAAAGGTGTTATTTAAGGTGCGTTTACCCTACATATTTATAATAGTTCTATTCCTCTAAAATAATAATTGTAATAATAACTATCTATACAACATTAATGACTTTACTAGTTTATGTGTTTTACCATTATGATCCTTCACTCTAATAAAAAAACTATACATTGCGTCAGGAGCTTTTTCTCCTGTATTTTTATGAGTTCCATCCCAACCTTCTAATCTATCACGACTCTCATATACAAGCTCTCCCCATCGATTGTATATATATATTTCGAAAGTGGACCAATCATAATTATCTCCTTTTATAAAAAAGAAATCATTAATATTGTCTCCATTGGGAGTAAAGGCTGTTGGAGCAATTATTTTTGGAGGATAACCTATCTCTAATCCTTTACAAATAGAGTCTATACAACCATGTACTGATGCAACTTTCATACATACAACATATGCCCCAGTATCAGAATAAATATGTTGAGGATTTTTTTCTGTAGATGTATTAAAGTTAATATTATACATATCTCCAAAATCCCAATTCCAATAATAACCAACATTAGACATATCACTAAAATTAACAACTGGATCGATTATACTAATCTGTTCAGGATGAAAACTGAAATCAGCTACCGGTGTAGGATAAATATTTAATCCTGATGATAAGTTTAAAGAATCTTTACAGCCAAATATATTTTCAACAACAAGTTTAATATTGTAAGTTCCAGGTGAGGAATAAGTATGAGAACTATTATAAGTTGCACTTGTATCATCATCCGTAAATACATCTCCAAAATGCCATATAGTATTTAAAGATGTGTCATTACTTAAATTTTGAAAAAACAAAGGAATATCTTCACAAGTAGCTCCATTTTGAATAATAAAATTAGCAGTAGGAGATTCGTTTACAACTATCGTATCAAAAGCTGCCTCTGAACTACAACCGTTCTTTATTATTACTAATTCAATATTTTTAACACCTATTGTAGGCCATTCTACATTGTATGGGCCATTACCATTTCCTGAAATCATATTTCCATTGTCTAAATCAAAATTTATTTGATATGGTAATTGTGCAGATGATGTAATATTTATTTCAGAACTCGAGTTTAAACAAATAGGAGATGTTGCATTCAATGAAATTATAGGTGTATTAGTAACAATTATTGTTGATGTATCAGAATCATAACAACCAAAATAATTAAAAGCGCTTACCCCTATAGATACAGAAGCTATTGGACTCGCATAAATTGGATTTGTAGTTTTACCATTACTCCAAATATAGTTAACAATAGTTTGATCGCTAGTTACTGTCAGTAGTATGCTATCACCACTGCATATACCACCATTCTTTGGGTTTACTATTATATTTGGGGGTTCTATAACATGCACTATACTGGTCGCTATATTAGAACAGTTATTAATATCTGATCCTATTATCGTATAAATTGTTGTATTATTAGGCGTTGCTATATTTGTTGATCCCGTTGGCGATTGCAAACTATTAATTGGTAACCATTGATAATTAAGGCCGCCACTAGCTACCATAAAAGAGGAGGACCCTTCACAAATAGAGTCTATCGCTGGAGTAACAGAAATATTTGGTAATTGGTTTACAACTACCGTTGTAGAAGCGGTATCCATACATCCATTTGTATCGGTTGCTGTTACTAGATAATTTGTTGTTGATGGTGGATATACAAGCACTGTTGATCCTGTATTTGAAACAATATTACTATTGGGTGTCCAAACATAGGTATAGGCTCCCGAAACTGTAATGGACAGAGAATCTCCCAAACAAATTGCTGAGGCTGGTGGTTGTAATGATAAAACTGGCAAAGGATTTACAGTTATTGACACTGCAGCGGTATCTTTACAACCATTTG
>JAOZPM010000213.1:0-3024 GCA_029932765.1 Bacteroidales bacterium
GGCAATCTTTTTCGGATAAATTTTAAAAAGTGGATTACTTCTGAAAGTGCCTAATTATCTGATACATTCCATCAGAATAACATGCCCTCCATTACCGTACAATAAATATCCTTAAGTTAAGCATATAAACATTAGATTATCAATAGATTAACTTGTTTATTTAATTATTTATTCGTTTGATAATGAGGTATTTAAATTTATATGCAAAAAAAATCTAGCAATATGGGTAATAATTATTTATAATAATTATTACTATTTGCATTGTTTTTTTGATTAGCTTTGTAGCAATAATAATAATAAAATTTTAAGAACTTCCACTATCGGATATGGTTTTGATGTAATTCAAAGCTCAATTTACAGTTTATATATATAGTGGAAATATACTGAAGTTTCTGTTTATAAACGATAATAATTGGAACATCAGAATATACATTCGTTCTAAACTATTAACAGAAACAAACAGGTATCTATTATGTTACAATTAAAAAACAATTTCATTTTCGCTCCTATAAAAACAGGATATAGCGACAAAACAGGTGTTGTTACTGAGAAACACCTTAAGTTTTACGAAGCAAGAAGTAAATTTATTGGAGCAATAACTCCTGAACCTATGTATATTGACAAGTGTTTAAGGGAATTGCCAACACAAATTGGTATTAATAATGATGACAAAATTGAAGGCTTAAGAAAGCTAACTGATATTATTCATCAATTTGATACAAAGGTTATTGCACATTTAAATCATCCTGGGAGAATGGCAAATCCTAAGATCCCTGATAATATTTTTTTATCATCGACAGATAGACCATGCGAAAATGGTGGGCCAACACCAAAACAAATGAATAAAGATGATATTCAATACGCAATACATTTATTTGCCGATGCTGCAAAACGTGCAAAAAAGCAGGTTTTGATATTATTGAACTTCAATTTGGACATGGATACCTTGCTGCTCAATTTATTTCGCCAAGAGTAAACGATAGAACTGATGAATATGGTGGAAGTTTTGACAACAGAATTCGTTTTGCATTAGAAGTTTTAGACGCTGTAAAAGAGGAAACAAACATGCCGATTATAATCAGAATCAGCGGAGATGAAATGATAGCTGATGGTATAAAATTAGAGGAAATGATAAAATTCTCTAAAATTTTAAAAGAAAAATCAGTTGAGGCAATTCATGTTTCTGCAGGAACAGTTTGCAACACACCTCCTTGGTATTTTCAACATATGTTTGTGCCAAAAGGAAAAACGTGGGAATTTGCCAAAAAAATTAAAGAAGAAGTGAATATCCCAACAATTTATGTTGGGCAAATTAATACAAAAGAAGATATTAAAAATCTTGCTGATAATTTCAACGCAGATTATATAGCAATAGGAAGAGCTCTTGTTGCCGACCCTGATTTTATCGGAAAATATAATAAACAAATTATTGGGAACATACGTCCCTGCCTTGCCTGTGCCGAAGGTTGTTTGGGTGGAGTGAAATCGGGGCAAGGTCTTCAATGCCTTGTAAACCCTAAAGTAGGCAGAGAAATTGACATTTTTGAAAAAGCTAAAAGTTCTAAAAATTATGCTGTTGTTGGTGGTGGTTTGGCAGGAATGGAAGCTGCATTAACCTTAAAGAAAAGAGGACATAAAGTAACTATATTTGAAAAAGATGGACTAGGCGGACAGTTCAATCTCGCCCCTCTTACCCCTAATAAAAAATCAATGGAGAGCTTAATTCCTTATTTTGTTAAAGAAATAAATGATAATAATATTAAGGTAATCTATAAAGAAGCAGAAAAATCGGATTTGGTTAATAAATATGATGAAGTAGTTATTGCCACCGGATCGAAACCTGTAGAAATAAAAATTGATGGTTTAGATAATTTTCATTGGGCAGAAATATTGCTAAAGGAAAATTTGCCTAAAAATAAAAAAGTTTTGATAATAGGAGGAGGCCTTATCGGAGTTGATATTGCAACAGCATTAATACCTCTAAATAATCAGATAATTATTGTTAAACGTACAACCGATTTTGGCGAAGATATGGAAATGATTGCAAAATTGCTTTCTTTAAAAATGATGAAAGAAAAAGGAACTATTTTTAGCGATCATACTCATATAAATAAAGTTGTTGGGAAAACTGTTTATGCAGAAAAAGATGGAAAAAATATTCAATTTAATGATATTGATATGATAGTAGTATCCATCGGTATGAAAAGTTTTAATCCATTGGAAAATGAATTAAAAAATGATATTTTGCTTCATGTTATTGGTGATGCTAAAAAAACAGGGAACGCACAAGATGCGATAAAAGATGCTTATGATATAACAAAAATGATATAAAAACAGTTTAGGAAAAAAAATATAGTCATAAGATAGGTAGTGCTATATATTAAGGTGATAGGAATAAATAAACGGTGGTACAGGGTTTCGTGTGGGGTGAATAATGAAATTACTGAAGTTTCGCACCTAATGAATATTGGTCTTTATGACGATATTGTTACTAAAAACAGCTATATAATGATAAGGTTATTGATTTAATATCAATATGTTATCGCGAGAAATATATAAAAATACCATTTATGCTAAATTTAAGCTATTTCTAAACATTTGGATTAAATTCGTTTTTTAAAGCCACAAAAAAAGCTAATTAATGAATATATCCCATATTTTGGCTAGAACTAGCGCATCAAGCCTTGGCCTTGAGCGAAAACGGGGGTGGTGCTGGCGGTGAATTTCAATATTATAGTATTTGCATCGAAGGCGTTTACGTTTAAAATTAATGACATAGAGTATGATTGAACAGATAGATACAATTGGTATTATGTACTTAATTAGATAAATATAAGGTCATTTATTTTCCTACTTCGATTGCAAATACATAATATTGGAAGAGGCGGGCGGGAGTTTTTTCGCTCTTGACTTTTTGTTTCGTTTTGTGTCAAGACAAAATGAAAAGAAAATATTACATTTTTATATTTTTTTTCAAAATCATCCTCGAATACTTTCTTGCTTGTTTTGGAATTATTAATTGAA
>JAOZPM010000214.1:0-2974 GCA_029932765.1 Bacteroidales bacterium
GCTTCGGCAATTGCCTGTGCTGCGGCTACTATTTATCGAAATTACTTTGTAAATGTAAATGGTGAAATAGGGCAGACCTCCGATAATCAGATTGACTGCTTACAAGATATTGGTTATGCTCTTGAAAATGAGAAGTTACTGCTTTGGCAAATGCGCAATGGTTATGCATTGGCTAATGATTATGGGTTAATGCATATTAATGAACTATTATCGGCATATTCTGTTGCGCAATATGATAATCTAAAATCAAAATTGCGCATTGGTTTGCAATGGAATGCAGAAGTTACTTTGAACCATAGAAAAGAGACAGTAAATCAGGTGTTTTGTTCTGCTTTGCCTGTGGCATATTCTCAAGAGAGCGCCGATTTATGGGAGCCATTTGCGCGTTTGGTGCTAGAGGCAACTTATGAGGCTACCTTTAGAGCTGCATTAATAAATTATGAAAGCAATGATAGGAATGGGGAAGGGAATAATAAGTTATTTCTGACATTGGTAGGCGGTGGAGCCTTTGGTAACAAAATAGAGTGGATAATTGATGCCATTGGCAAATCCTTGGAGCTATTTAAAAATACACCATTGGATGTAAGGATAGTGAGTTATGGAAGTTCTAGATTTGAAGTAAGGGAATTATTGGAAATGTTTACTTAGTTCAACCAATAAATGAAGCTATTATTTGATTATAAGTGAAAAAATAGTATATTTGATTTTCTTAGTTTTATGTAATAATTCACAGGATAATTTACTATTTAACTATCTGTAATTTTGTATGTAAGGAATACAATTGTAAAATCAATCAATTAAACAATACTAAAAAAGAATACAGAAGAATATGAAGAGCTTAATTATAACCATGCTTTTATTACCGCTTTATTTAACTGTATATGGCCAAACATATGCTTTATTTGATACAACTATTCAATGTAGCTCTCAAGCGGTAAGATTTAATACAATATTTAATCATGATAATGAATTTTATGTTGTAACAGCATCAGAGGGTTATCCTTATTACAATAAAATGTTTTATAAGTTCGATACATTAGGAAATGTGATTCTTCAAAAAACATATTCTAATAATACGGTTGGTACTTATGATAATTTATATAATACATATTTATGGGAAGATACTGTTTTTTATAACCTTACATTTGATAATGATACAAACTATTATTTAATAGCTTTTGATTACAACTTTGATACTCTTTGGAAAAAACATATTCCTATAACTGATACTAATTTATTAAAAAGTGTATCACATACATTAAACATTAGCAGAACCGCTGATAATGGGTTTTTATTAAGTTTTAATGTTCTCCATAATTTGATTAACGGAATGTACCCAAAACTTCCCTTAATAATAAGAACAGATGGGTATGGAAATATAATTAATTATCATTATGGTTCTAGGAGTATAATTATGAATGGCTTTTCAGGAAGAAAGATTGCTTTTACGCAGGATTCTTGTTTTTTGACAACAAATTCGTTTAATGGTAGTAAGTTATTGAAATATAATATGAATGCTCAACGAATAGATTCTTTACTTGGTGTGATTTCTGCTGATGAACAGATGGAAGAATCATTCGATATTATTAATACTGAGGATGGTAAATGTATTATAACAACAGTACATGGAAATTATGTTAATGATGATTTAGTATTTAGCCTCTGGATATCTTTTGTGGATTATGATAATTGGCAAAAGATATGGACAAAAAAGATTGATTTAGGTAATCGGGATATTTATCCTAGAGCATTATTAACGCTTAATAAAATAGCTAATAATAAATATGTAGTATCAGGAACATATCGCAATAATGATAAAAAAGGCTTTCATTTAGTATTTAATGAACAGGGTGATATTTTATTTGTACGTCATGAACTTCATAAAAATCAAGGAGATAGTTGGCTTAGTGATGTTGTTTTTCTGGATAGTACGCATATTTTGGGTGTAGGAGTGGCTGGTAATCCATGGATTTTTAAGAAAGAGATAGATTTAATAAGTTCAGTAGGTGATGTGCTTATTAATACTAACGATTTTAAGTTGTTTCCAAATCCTGCAACAGAAAAAATTTATTTAGTTCCAAATGATAATTTGATTGATAAAGAAGTGTCTGTAGAAATATTAAATTCATTAGGGAAAAGAATTATTTATTATTCAAATGTTAAACTAAGCAATAACTATCCAATTAATGTGAATGATATTGGTAGTGGTGTGTATTATTTGGTTGTTAAATATGATAACTCAAGTACATTAAGGAAATTTATTGTAAAATAGTCATGCTAATTAATCTATCAAAAAAACCATCGGAACAATGGCAAGAATCTCAAAAGGCAGTTGCAAGGAATAAGTATGGCCTGGTTCAAGATTTGATATTTCCTAAAGCTCAAATAAATTCTTCAAAAATTGAAATTGATAAAATTGCCGAAGTATTATTCAATCAAATAATCATAATATTTGACGAATGTGCCAACGATGTAAAGCAAAATGCAGTAATCATTAAAGATGATTCTGCTTTTTCAAGAATATTAATAGCTTTATTGTTGAAGAGTGATATAGAAACTATTCCTAATTTATAAAATTACGAATCATAATTATTAATGTTAAATCGCTTACATTATATCTTTTACAAAGGAGTAATTCTATTTTTTGTTCACTAATTAAATTGAATAAAAATGATTAGTGAATCTTATATTAGTAATTATTAAAAAATATTAGAAAATGTAAATAAAACACTTGTTTAATAAGGAAAATTATTTACTTTTGCACTCGCAATAAAGGAATAGTCTTTCTTTATTTATGATCACTGGAGAAATGGCAGTCCCGATAGTTATCGGGAGGTCGAATGCGGCAGATGTCGCTCTCTCTAAGAATAAATAGTACCACTGGAGAAATGGCAGTCCCGATAGTTATCGGGAGGTCGAATGCGGCAGATGTCGCTCTCTCTAAGAATAAATAGTACCACTGGAGAAATGGCAG
>JAOZPM010000011.1:0-17770 GCA_029932765.1 Bacteroidales bacterium
AATAACTATAACTCATATATAAACTCCATCATTATAAGATATGATGGAGTTTTTTATGCAATAAACTCAAATAATCATCACCAAAAGTGGGAGTAATTGCAACCTAAGAAATTAGTACTTTTGCATATCAATATATTCAGGAGTTTTTATACGATAATTGGCATTAATAGTCTGTTTTTTTTTAAAATCAGAAAACTCTAATCTCTGAATATGAATAATGAAATACACTATGAAAAACATTCGTAACTTCTGCATAATAGCACATATTGATCATGGCAAAAGCACCTTGGCTGATCGTCTTTTAGAATATACCGATACTATATCGGCAAGAGATTTACAAGCACAGGTACTTGACGATATGGAGCTTGAACGCGAGAGGGGTATTACCATAAAAAGTCACGCCATTCAAATGGAACATAAACGTGATAAAACTGACTATATTCTTAACTTAATTGACACTCCGGGACACGTAGATTTTTCTTACGAAGTATCACGTTCTATTGCAGCTTGCGAAGGTGCTTTACTAATTGTTGATGCAACACAGGGGATTCAAGCACAAACAATATCTAATTTATACCTTGCTATTGACAATGATTTAGAGATTATTCCGGTAATGAATAAAATGGATTTACCTAATGCTAATCCATTGGAAGTTGCTGACCAAATAGTGGATTTATTGGGCTGTGATATTGACGATATTATTGAAGCCAGTGGTAAAACTGGATATGGTGTTGATAAAATATTGGATGCTATAATTGATGTAGTTCCAGCGCCAAAAGGAGACCCTAAAGCTCCACTTCAAGCAATGGTTTTTGATTCAGTTTTTAACTCTTTTCGAGGAATTATTGCCTATGTAAAGATCATTAATGGTACTGTAAAAAAAGGTGAATTAGTAAAGTTTTTTAATACAAATAAAGAATATAAAGCGGATGAGGTTGGTGCTCTTAAACTCGGTTTGGAACCACGTAAAGATCTTAAAGCTGGTGATGTAGGATACATCATTTCTGGAATAAAAGCTTCTAAAGAAGTGAAAGTTGGAGATACAATTACCCATAAAGAAAACCCTTGCGATTCAGCTATTGGTGGTTTTGAGGATGTGAAACCTATGGTATTTGCGGGCGTGTATCCTGTAGATGCTGAGGATTATGAGGACTTACGCGCTGCCATGGAGAAGCTTCAACTTAATGATGCTTCGCTTACTTATGAACCAGAATCTTCTATGGCTTTAGGCTTTGGTTTCCGTTGTGGTTTTCTTGGATTATTGCATATGGAAATTATTCAGGAACGACTCGATCGTGAATTCGATATGAATGTAATTACTACTGTTCCAAACGTATCGTATAAAGTGCACACACGAAGAGGTGAAGAACTTATGGTTTATAACCCATCGGGCTTGCCAGATATTTCAGCAATTGACTTTATTGAAGAGCCTCTAATCAGCGCTCAAGTAATTCTTCAGAGTGAGTATATGGGACCCGTTATGAAATTATGCCTCGATAAGCGTGGTATTTTAAAGAACACAATATTCCTTACTAGCAATAGGGTTGAACTTACTTTTGATATGCCTTTGGGCGAAATTGTATTTGATTTTTACGATAGGCTTAAAAGTATTTCAAAGGGCTATGCCTCTTTTGATTATCACTTAAATGGTTTTCAGCAAGCAAAATTAATTCGACTAGATATATTGTTAAATGGTGATTATGTTGATGCTCTAAGCACTCTTCTTCATCATGATAATGCTTATACCTTTGGTAAGAAAATATGCTCTAAACTTAAGGAACTTATTCCTCGTCAGCAATTTGATATAGCAATACAAGCAGCTATAGGCTCCAAAATTATATCAAGAGAAACCGTAAAAGCTGTTCGTAAAGATGTAACCGCTAAATGTTATGGTGGTGATATTTCTCGTAAGCGTAAACTTCTTGAAAAGCAAAAAAAGGGTAAAAAACGTATGCGTCAAGTAGGAAATGTTCAAGTTCCTCAAAACGCCTTTCTTGCTGTCCTTAAAATGGACTAAATGATTATTAATTATCAATTATTAATGTTTAATTGATAATTTAAAACTAAACATTAAGAAATGATATCACATATTTCTAAAAAGCTAAATCTTGACAGGAAAGCTGTTCAAGGCACAATTGAGCTTCTTGATAAAGGAGCAAGCATTCCATTTATTGCAAGGTATCGTAAAGAAGCAACTAATGGCCTTGATGAGGTTGCTATTGAAGAAATCCGTGATGCTTACCAATTATATACTGAACTAGAAAAGAGAAAAAACTATGTAATTGCAAGTATCGAAAAGCAAGAATTGCTCACCGATGGAATAAAGCAAAAGATTATTGAAGCAAAATATTTAAGTGAGGTTGAGGATATTTATTTGCCCTATAAACCAAAGCGAAAGACCAAAGCTAGTACGGCAAAAGAAAGAGGCTTGGAGCCTTTGGCTAAGATAATCATGAGTCAAAATACACCTAATTTCTATTTCCAAGCAGAAAGATATACAAAGCACGCCGATATTGATGATGCTGATATGGCAATTAGTGGCGCTCTTGATATTATTGCTGAGTGGATAAATGAGCGTACTGCGGTGCGAAAAAATATGCGTAGACTTTGGCAGCGAAATGCAATTATTTCTTCAAAGAAGAAAACTAAAGCCGAAGATGAGCAAGGGAAGTATAAGCCATATTACGACTGGGATGAGAGAATGAGTAAGGCTCCTAGTCATCGAATATTAGCACTTTTGAGAGGTGAGAAAGAGGGTGTTTTACGGCTGAAAATTGGTATTGACGACGATTATGCTATTAAAAGTATTGAAGATTATGTTATAAAGCCCAATTCTGTTTCTTCTGAAGAAATTTCCATTGCCATAAAAGACTCCTATAAAAGACTCCTATCAAGTTCTTTGGAAAACGATTTTAGAACTGAGCTAAAAGAAAAAGCCGATATAAAGGCTATAAATATTTTTGCAGAAAACCTTAGGCAACTGCTTATGACAGCTCCTCTAGGACAAAAAGTGTGTTTGGCAATTGATCCTGGATTTAGAACAGGCTGTAAAGTAGTTATACTCGATGCTCAAGGGAAATTGCTACATAACGAAACAATATATCCTCATCCTCCACAGAAAGAAGCAAGCCTAGCAAAAAAGAAATTAAGTAGCCTTGTAAATATGTATAAGGTAGAGGCCATTGCCATAGGAAATGGAACTGCAGGACGCGAAACGGAAAAGTTGGTTCAAGGAACTCAATTTGATAGAAAAGTGCAGGCAATTATGGTAAACGAGAATGGAGCTTCAATCTATTCTGCAAGTCCTCTGGCTCGCGAAGAATTTCCAAACTATGATATTACTGTACGTGGTGCAGTGTCCATTGGTAGAAGGCTTATGGATCCACTTGCTGAATTAGTAAAAATTGATCCTAAATCTATTGGTGTAGGACAATATCAACACGATGTAGATCAAAAAAAACTTCAGAATAAACTATCAGATATAGTTTCTAGCGTGGTGAATAATGTTGGAGTAGAATTAAATACTGCCAGTAAAGAAATCCTACAATATGTTGCTGGAATAGGTCCT
Source organism: Bacteroidales bacterium (assembly GCA_029932765.1). Classification (GTDB taxonomy): domain Bacteria; phylum Bacteroidota; class Bacteroidia; order Bacteroidales; family UBA1556; genus UBA6267. The sequence continues at coordinate 3,569 of JAOZPM010000011.1, forward strand.
GTAACAGCAAAAAAAATTATTGATTATCGTAATGAATTTGGTGCTTTTGAAAGCAGGAAGCAGTTATTGAAAATTAGTGGTTTTGGCGCTAAAGCCTTTGAGCAAGCAGCCGGTTTTATTAGAATTAGAGATGCTCGTAATCCTCTTGATAATACAGCGGTACATCCCGAATCGTATTCTGTAGTTGACAAAATGGCCAAGAAACTAAAACTTAGTATCTCTGAACTTTTGCAAGATAAGCAAGCAATAAAAAATCTTAATTCAGTAGATTTTATTAGTGATAAAGCCGGACAATATACCGTTGAAGATATTTTTGCTGAACTTCAAAAGCCAAATAGAGATCCAAGAGCTAAAATTGATTTTTTTGAATTTGATAATAGCATTAGCAGACCTCAGGATTTAAAAGAAGGAATGGTTCTTCCTGGAATAATTACTAATATTACAGCTTTTGGGGCTTTTGTAGATGTGGGAGTGCATCAAGATGGCTTAGTGCATATTTCAGAACTAGCAAATGAATTTATCAGCGACCCTCATAAGTATGTTAAGTTAAACCAAAAAGTAGAAATAAAAGTACTAAAAGTAGATTTGGAAAGAAAAAGATTGCAATTTAGTATGAAAGATTTGAATTAAGAGTTAAGAGAACGAATTAAGACTTAAGAGGGAAATTAAATAATCCTCTAATTCTTAATTCAGCATTCTTAATTCTACATTCTTAATTCATTAAACAAATGTTTATAACAGGAGCAAGCGGAATGCTAGGCACACATCTAGCATACAATTTATTAAAGAAAAGTGAAGATGTTACAGCTTTAAAGCGTACAACTACCGACCTATCATCGATGAAAAATATTTTTGCTTATTATGAAGATGGTGACAATTCTCTTTTTAATAAAATAGAGTGGGTAGAAGGCGATATTCTAGATTTTTACCTTATCGACGAGCTTATTGCAAAGCATAAGCAAGTATATCATACTGCTGCTTTTGTAAGTTTCCATAAACAAGATCATGACAAAATTCGTGATATAAATATTCGCGGTACAGAGAATATTGTTGCTGCATGTATTAAAAATAAATCAAGATTAGTTTACGTAAGTTCTATTGCAGCCCTTGGCCGTAGCGAAAATAATACAGACCTTAGGGAATCCGATTTTCGTGATAGCTCTTATAAAAGTTCCGTTTACTCTGAGAGTAAATTTTTGGCAGAGCAAGAAGTATGGCGGGGAATTGCCGAAGGGCTTGATGCCGTAATAATAAACCCATCAGTAATTATTGGCCCTGGAGATTGGAATAAATCTAGCGCACAACTTTTCAAAACGGTAGCCAATGGATTAAAATTCTACACTAGTGGCACTAATGGATATATTGATGTTAGAGATATTGCAGAAATAATGCATAAACTTATGAAAAGCAATGTTTCAGCAGAGCGTTTTATATTATCGGCAGAGAATGTTTCTTATAAACGTCTTTTTGAGACCATTGCTAAGGAATTACACCTTACTCCTCCAAAAATACTTGCCAATAAATTCCTTTCGGAGTTAAGTTGGCGTGCATTAGGATTATGGAGTTTTATAACAAAAAGCTCGCCCCTTATTACCAAGGAAACAGCAAGAAGTGCAAACACACATTATGCTTATTCTTCGCAAAAAATAATTGATACGCTAAACTATAATTTTATTAGCTTTGATGACAGTGTAAAACACACTGCTAATATGTATGATAAACTTACAAATTAGACTATTTAGGCATAATAATATTGTTAGATTAACCCAATAGTAAGAGATTATGACCAATATCAAAATTATTAAGAATTCTGGAGAATTAGAATCTTTTGATGAGAGTAAATTACGCTCTTCATTATTGCGTTCTGGGGCTAGTAACGATACTGTTGACAAGGTTCTTAACGAACTCCTAATCTATCTCCATGATGGAATATCTACTCATAAGGTTTATAAAAAAGCTTACAGTATTTTGGGCAAAATATCCATGAGAGACGCTGGTAAATATCGTCTTAAAAAGGCTATTTTAGAATTAGGACCAACGGGATATCCTTTTGAGCAATTTGTGGGTGCAATACTAAAAACTCAAGGTTATTCTGTAAAAGTTGGGCAACTAATAGATGGTAAATGCGTAACTCACGAGGTAGATGTAGTAGCCGAAAATGAGGATACTATAATCGTAGTTGAATGTAAATATCATAGAACAGGAAGTACTAAAAGTGATGTAAAAGTGCCACTTTATATTCGATCAAGATTCAATGATATATACAATAAGTGGTCGCAAGACGGAACTCTAGGAAATAAAAAATATGAAGGATGGGTGGTTACAAACACCCGATTCACTGGCGATGCCGAACAATATGGAAAGTGTAGTGGGCTGATTCTAAAATCGTGGAATTATCCTTATAAAAGTTCCTTGAAAGATATGGTAGACCAAGCAGGCCTTCATCCTATTACCAGCCTAAAGACATTAAGTCGTAAAGACAAAAAACAAATATTAGACCAAGGAGTAGTTTTATGTAAAGAAATTAGTGAAGAAATTTTAATTAAAAGCAATATTAAAAGAAGTAAAATTATTAAAGTTCTTGCTGAAGCAAGAGCATTGACAGAAAATTAATAATATGCAAGTAAGAGCCAAAAAACATCTCGGTCAACATTTCCTTAAAGACCTAGAAATAGCAAAAAAGATAGCGCAATCTATTAACAATAAGGATATACCAATATTAGAAGTGGGGCCAGGGATGGGTGTTCTAACAAACTTCCTAAACACTGAGAATAAAGGCGGTGTATATGTTGCCGAAATAGATAGGGATTCCATCGCTTACCTTATTGAGAATAATATTGTTGAAAAAGATAAAATCCTAGGAGATTTTCTACATTTAGATTTACATGAAAACTTTGATGATCAGGTGAATATTATTGGGAATTTCCCTTATAATATTTCTAGTCAGATACTCTTTAGGGCTATAGAAAATAAAGAGCTAATTCCTGAATTTGCAGGTATGTTTCAGAAAGAAGTTGCTGAAAGAATAACTGCTAAGCCTGGCAATAAGCAATTTGGTATTTTAAGCGTAATGACACAAGCTTATTTTGATGTAGAATATCTTTTTACTGTTGATGAGCATGTTTTTGATCCACCACCACGAGTGAAATCTGCAGTGATTCATCTTATCAGAAAAGAAAAAATCACTCTTGATTGCGACGAAAAACTCTTTAAAACAATAGTAAAAACTACTTTCAACACACGTCGTAAAATGCTTAGAGGAAGCTTAAGAAGAATTATTGGAAAACATGAAATACTACACGATGAGTTTTTTCAGAAACGCCCAGAACAATTAAGTGTGGAAGAGTTTGTTTGGCTTACTAACCAAATGAGAGAAGTAATTGATAAGGGTGAATAGAAAAGCATGTTTTCTTAATATTAATAAATAGTTAAATTAATAATTCTAAAGTTGACAATGAAGTCTTTTAACTACTTTTGTTAATCAAGTAATACTAAACAAAGTAAATGGCAACAAATATTGACACCTCAAAATATAAAATCCTTCTTGTTGATGACGAGGAAGATATTCTGGAGTTTTTAGCATATAATCTTCGCAAAGTTGGTTATGAAGTATTTACTGCAACCGATGGTCTACTTGGAGTGCAAAAGGCAAAAGAAGTTATTCCCGACCTTATTGTACTTGATGTAATGATGCCAAATATGGACGGGATGGAAGCCTGCGAAATTCTTAATAATATTGAGGAGCTAAAACATACCATCAAAATATTCTTAACAGCAAGGAACGAGGATTATTCTCAAATTGCGGGATTTGATGCCGGCGCAGATGACTATGTTTCCAAACCCATAAAACCAAAAGTGCTTATTAGTAGAATTAATGCCTTACTTCGTAGAAGAAATAAAGGTTTAAGTAAAGACAATAACTCTGATGATAGCCACTTACTAAAGTTCAAAAACTTAATAATTGATACCGAAAGATATATTGTGATTCGCAAAGGAGTAGAACATTCGCTGCCTCGCAAGGAATTCAAATTATTACTACTGCTTACTTCCAAGCCTGGCAAAGTATTTACTCGTGAGGAAATTCTTGAAAAAGTATGGGGAAATGAGGTGATAGTTGGCGATAGAACAATTGATGTGCATATTCGTAAACTGCGTGATAAACTAAAGCTTAAAAGAATTATTACTGTGAAAGGTGTTGGATACAAATTTATAAATAAAAATGAAGAATAGCCACAGCCCTCTTTGGTTATCTTTTATTACTACTGTTTCTTTATTAGTAGTGAATGTCCTTATATATATAGTTTTTAGCCTACTATATAATCAAATGCATGAATTTACATATATTTTAGGATTTCTCACATCTTTCATATTTTCATATTTTATTATCTATCAAACTCTTGAAACCTTTATTTACAAAAAGATAAAGCTTATTTATAAGACTATCCATCGTCTAAAAAGAGGAAAGAATACCACCGAGGAATCTTTTGGCTTACAATCAGATTTATTAGAAAATGTTAATAAAGAATTTATTGAATGGGCTAATACTCAAAAAGATGAAATAAAACAGATGAAAGAGCTTGAGCAATATCGACGAAATTTTGTTGGCAATGTTTCCCATGAGCTTAAAACTCCTATTTTTAATATTCAGGGCTATATACACACCCTATTGGATGGTGGAATACATGATAATGAGATCAACCTAAAATACTTAGAAAAAACCTCCAAAAGTGTTGATAGGATGATAAATATTGTTGAAGATTTAGAAACAATTTCTGCCCTTGAATCTGGAGTAATAGAAATGAATTTTACTAAGTTTAATATTATCGACTTGGCAAAAGAGGTAATTGATTTTCTGGAAGTAAAGGCACAAAAAAAGTCCATTAATCTACATGCAAATATTGATGAGAAACAATCTGAAATATTTGTAATGGCTGATAAAATACGAATTCGTCAAATTCTTATAAACCTTATCGACAATTCTATAAAATATACTAGCGATACAAAACTACCATATATTAAAGTTAGTTTTTATGATATGGATGAGAATATTTTAGTGGAGGTTAGCGACAATGGGCTTGGTATTGCTATAGAAAACGTGCCGCATCTTTTTGATAGATTCTATAGGGTTGATAGTGCTCGTTCTCGTATACAAGGAGGCACAGGACTTGGCTTGTCAATTGTAAAGCATATTGTTGAAGCACATAAGCAAACAATAAATGTACGCAGCAATTTAGGTGTTGGTACTACTTTTTCTTTTACCTTAAAAAAGAGCTAGTAAAAGTATATTTACAACAACAAAAAGCTGTAATTTTGTGATAAGCATAAAAACTAAATATTAATGAAATTATTAACCTCCATTATATTTACTACCCTCTTCATCTCTATAAATCTCTTTGCTCAAAATATTGATAGCTTTCCTAAGGATTTTGATGATTCACCAAGGGGTTATAATTCTATGCGAATAGTATTCTATAATGTGGAAAATCTCTTTAACCCTAATAATGATAGTCTTAAGAAGGATGATAGTTTTACTCCAGAAGGAATAAACCATTGGTCAAAATATAAATATTGGGATAAGCAGAAAAAGATTGCTCAAGTATTAACTTCTGTTGGAGGATGGGAAAATCCTGCTATTATTGGTCTTTGCGAAATTGAAAATAAACTTACGCTTATTCATTTATCACACTATACGTCACTTAAGAATGCCAAATACTCCATTGTTCATCACGAATCCGAAGATTGGCGAGGAATAGATGTAGCTCTGCTTTATCGTAAAGAAAAATTTAGAGTTATTTCGGATACCGCATATAATGTACGATTCGACTTTGACCCAAATTCGCGTACAAGAAATATCCTTCATATTAAAGGAATTGCTTTGGACACCGACACTTTAGACATATTTGTAACACATTGGCCATCAAAATATGGCGGTGCTTTTATTACTATTCCTAAACGAAAGCATGTAGCTAGTGAAATAAGAAAATACACACAGCAAATTTTAAAAAAGAACCCCAATGCAAATATCCTCATTATGGGCGACTTTAACGACTCTCCCGATCAAGAGAGTGTAGTAGAGGGATTAGGAGCAAAAGCTCCTAAAGATTATAAAAAAGGCGATTTAATAAATCTAATGTATCCAATGATGAATAATAAATATGGATCACATTTTTATGCCGGAGAAACGGGCAATGAGTGGTCCGTTCTTGATCAAATGGTTGTTAGCAGCTCTCTGCTAGAAAGCTCAAACCCTTTATCGGTAAAAGGAGGTAAAGCGCATATCTTTAGCGCCAAATATCTGTTAGAAACTAATTCTAAGGGAATTACCGTTACAAATAGAACATTTATAGGCATGAAATATCATGGAGGATTCTCCGATCACTTGCCTGTTTATCTTGATTTAATAGTAGATGAACATTAAGAATAATATCATACTTTTGTGCTTTATTAAAATTTAAAAAATTAGACAATGGCTTACTATTGGTATATAATTATTATTGTTGTTGCTGTAATCGTAATTTTTATGATTCAGCGTTATCGTTCATTTATGTCGGGTATTGATACTCCTGAAAGTGAAAAACTAGCAAGATTTACGGATAAAAACTTTACCCACCAGATAAAAAACGGAATTGTACTTATTGATTTTTGGGCGGAATGGTGTCAGCCATGTAAGATTCAGGGACCTATTGTAAGCCAATTGGCAGAAGATAATGAAGATAAGAATGTGAAAATTGGAAAGTGTGATGTGGAGAAAAATCCTAAAATAGCTAAGCAACTGGGAATTATGAATATACCTACAATAGTTATTTTTAAAAGTGGTAAAGAGGCTGGTAGATTAGTGGGATTAAAAAATAAGAAAGCTTTAGAGAAAGCCATAGATAGCTACAAATAAAGCTCTTTTTATTTTACCTTTGCCTTTCAAATTTATGAATAAATTGATGCTTAAATATATCATTAAAACATTTGGATTATTAGTATTAATCTTAATATTATCTAGTTGTAGTTCTACAAAACCTAATAAAGAAAAATCTGTAGCAACTATTGATAATCATGCTATTACCAATACTTTTTTATCTGCAAAGCGAGCTCTATTAAAAGGAAATAGGAGCAGTGCTGTTGATGGTTTTGAGAATTGCATAAAGCAAAACCCAAATCATGATGCTTCATATTATGAATTGGCAAGAATATACGAATATCAAAACCCCGAAAAATCTAAAGGCTATATAATTGCAGCCATAGAAATAGATGATAAAAACACATGGTATAAAGAATTCCTAATACGATTATATAAAGATCAGAAGGATTATTCTGCAGCATTAGAAATTAATAAGGAATTAATAGCCTTACATCCTGATAATAAGAATTACTATTATCAAAGATCCAACCTATACATTCATAATAAAGACACCAAGAATGCAAGCAAAACTTATGATGAAATTCTTAAGAGATTTGGATATGAAAAAGGCGTTTTAGAGCAAAAAAAACAAATATATTTAAGCAAAGGAGAGTATAAAAAAGCAATAATTGTAATTCAGCAATTAATAGAACATAATCCACAGGAGAAAGAATACTACGGTATGGTAGCGGAGTTGTATCTAAATGAAGGCAACACTGATGAGGCAATGAAGTATTATCAAAAAATACTTGCAATAGACCCTAACGATGGTTACGTTCATTTTGCTTTAGCAGATTATTATGTGGCAAAAGGTCTTGATGAAAAATCTTATGAGGAAATTAAGCTAGGAATGAGCTCACCAAGCCTTAATGTTGATTCTAAGATGAAGGTTCTACTTCATTTTAAAGAGGTTGCAGAGATTGATAAAAAAATCGAGCCTCTTTTTGAAGAATTATTATCTATTGCAACTTCTATAAACTCTAACGAGCCTAAAATATTAGCTTTAAATGCCGATTATAATACCTCACAGGATAATGCCGAAGAGGCTATAATCTACTTAAAGAGGATTTTAGAAATTGATAGTAGTAGATTTGTTATCTGGGAACAGCTTCTTATTACAGAAAACAAGCTAGCAAATACTGAAGCCCTACTTAACTATAGCGATAGGGCATTAAAATTATTTCCCCAACAAGCAAGTTTATACTTTTATAATGGGGTAGCAAATGCGGATAAGGGAAACTGGAAAAAGGTGAAACAGATGGCAATAGTTGGTGATAATTTTATCTATAAAAGTGATGAAAAATCGTTGCTTTTAGCATTAAGAGCTAAGGCCGAAATGCACTTAGGAGAAATTGATAATGGTGTTGCTAATTATAAAACTGCAATAAAACTTGACCCCGAGAATACAGATATTCAGATTGATTATGCGTACTACTTAGCGTTGAATAAAGTAAATACATCAAAAGCAATAAGTATATCAAAATCGGCTCTTGAGCTTAATAGCAAAAACCCTAGATATATTTACATTTATGCCTTTTGCCTTTATAAAGATGGTCAAAACATTGAGGCCAATAAATGGGTAAAGCAAGCAATGGAAAAATACCCAGACAATAAAAAATTTCAACTCCTTGATATGGAGATAAATAAACAATAGTATAATGAAAAGATATTTTTTACTTTTTATCATAATAAGTCTGTTCTTTGCTTCTTGTAGTAGAAATAAAGCTGTGGAAGCAACGGTTATTAATACTCAAACAGAAGTAGACTCAGTATACAAGCTTATGAATAACCATCAGTTTAATTCTGAATGGTTTAATGGTAAATTTAAGGGGGCATATCATAATCCCGACGATAAGCAGATATTTACTGGCCAAATACGTATTCGTAAGGATAGTCTAATTTGGATAAGTATTACTGCAATAATGAATATTGAAGTATTTAGAATAGAGGTGAAACCAGATTCTTTTACATTTATCAATAGAATAGAAAAAACTTATATTAAATCTAGTACCGAGTTTCTTCGTAAAAGAATTGGTGTAGATGTAGATTTTGAAATGCTGCAATCAGTATTATTGGGAAATGATTTCCCTTATTATGAAACAAGTGTTTTTAAGCTTAATGATAAAGGCAATAAGTATCAACTGAGTACAATATCTAGAAGAAAACTAAAAAAGCAAAGCATAGAATATGAAGATAATTCCAAAATATTGGTACAAAACATATTAGTAGATAAACAGACTTATAAAATTGATAAGCAAACAGTAAAGGTTGTGGGAAATGATAAAACTGTTTTAAGAATTAATTATAATAATTTTCAATTAGTTAATAATCAACTGTTTCCTCATAATATGATAATAAAATACAAGGAGGATAATAAAACATTTATAGAATTCAACTTTTCTAAAATACTTATTGATGAAAAAGTACGCTTTCCTTTTAAAGTATCTAAAAAGTATACGGAAGTAAAAATAGAAGATCGATAAAGCAACCTATCGGCCTAAATATAATTAACAATCTTCTTTTAATAATAAAACATATTTACAATTATCCTTTGAAGAAGACGTTATAAATTAGCATTAATATTACCACTTCTAATTATTTTGATTGTGTATAAAAACATATTGCGCAAATTACTTATACTTACATTATTCCTAAGCTTTTTGGGAACAAGTACTATTGTGTATTCTCAAAACAAAAACAAGACTAAAAAACAATTACAATCGCAGCAGAAAAGGATAACTAGAAAGATTAATTATACTAGACAACTAATAAAAGAAACAAAAAATAAGAAACAAACTTCCTTAAACCAGTTAAGCTTGCTCCGCGACCAAGTAAAAGAGCGAAAGCGACTAATCAATTCTTATGGAAATGAGATTACATTGATTAACAGGCAAATAAAAGAGAATAAGAAGGACGTAAAGGAACTAGAGAGTCAATTAAATGATCTAAAGGAAGAGTATGCTCAATTAATATATCAGTCGTATAAAAGCAGAAACAACTTTGACCAATGGATGTTCTTATTTGCCAGCAAGGATTTTTATCAGGCCATGCGTCGTATGCGTTATTTAAAAGAATATAATGAATACCGTAGGCTTAAGGCAAAAGAAATAGTGCAAACCAAAGTGAATCTGCAAAATGAGATTTCCTTATTGGAAATGCAAAAAGAAGAACGCTTAAATTTGCTAATAAGTAAAGAGGTGGAAACTACAGAGCTGGAAAAAGATAAAAACAGAAAACAGCATGCCATTAGTCAGCTTCAGAAAGAAGAAAAAGATTTGCGCCAGCAACTAAAAAACCAACAGAAAGAATGGGCTGCTTTAAATAATAAAATTCGAAAAATTATTGAAGAGGAGCTTCGCAAAAAATCTCCTGATGGGTCTAATATTCCTTTAACACCAATGGAAGTAGCTTTACAAAAAGATTTTGTTTCCAATGCTGGTAAACTTCCATGGCCCACAAGACGAGCAAATATTGTTAGCAAATTTGGTAAGCACCGTCATCCTGATATGCCAGGAATTATCGTAAATAACTCAGGTACAGATTTCCGTTGTGAAAAAGGAACAACTGTAAATGCAATTTTTGAGGGAAAAGTAACTCGAATTTTTGTGATGCCACGCTATTATAAGGTGATAATGGTAAAGCATGGTAATTATTTTACTATTTATAGCAATATAAACGATGTTTATGTACAAGAAGGGCAAGTGGTGAAACTTAATGAAAAGCTTGGTTCTGTATGGACTGACCCTAATACTGAAGAAACCATTCTTCACTTTGAAGTACGTAAAGGTAAAGTGCCTCTAGATCCTATTAAGTGGCTACTTAAAAGATAAATTATCCACTCCATAAAGAATCAAAATTATTGATTCTTTCATTCTATATTATTCTTTAAGTTCTAAAAATTCATACCTTCGCTAAAATTATTATCTAATGGCTAAAGTTAAGAGTAAAACCAGTTTTTTTTGTAAGAGTTGCGGAAATGAGTATTCTAAATGGATGGGGAAATGCTCTGCTTGTGGCGAATGGAACACCATTGTAGAGGAAACCATTAGAGTAGAAACCAGTCCTAAATGGCAGAAAGAAGAACTAAAAACTACTAAAAGAAAACCTCAGCCTATTCACAAACTTCAGCAAACAAGGGAAAACAGAATAGATATGCACAATCAGGAGCTCAATAGAGTATTGGGAGGTGGTCTTGTGCGTGGAAGTCTTGTTTTAATAGGTGGCGAACCTGGTATTGGTAAATCTACTTTACTTTTACAAGTAGCAATAAAAGCAAAAAACCTTAAGATTTTATATATATCAGGAGAAGAGAGTGAGCAGCAAATACGAATGCGCGCTGATAGAATTGGTATAGAAAATGAGCATTGCTATATTTTAAATGAAACTCGAACAGAGAACATTTTCCATCATATTGCTAATATGGATGATATTGATATATTAGTGATAGATTCTATACAAACATTGCAATCGGAGCGTATTGATAATACTGCTGGTAGTATAACTCAGATTAGAGAAACCACTGCTGAGCTTCAGCGTTTTGCTAAAGAAAGCCATATACCAGTTTTTATTGTTGGTCATATAACCAAAGATGGAAGTATTGCAGGGCCTAAGCTTTTAGAGCATATGGTAGATACGGTTCTACAGTTTGAAGGAGATAGAAATTATGGATATAGAATTCTACGTTCTTTGAAAAATCGTTTTGGCTCCACATCTGAGTTAGGAATTTACGAAATGCTATCCAATGGAATGCGTGAAGTTTCTAATCCATCAGAAATTCTTATTTCGCAACGTGAGGAACAAAGTAGCGGGGTAGCTATCGCTGCAACCATGGAGGGTGGAAGAGCTATGCTTATTGAAGTTCAGGCTCTTGCGTCAACAGCTGTTTATGGAACTCCCCAACGTAGCGCTATGGGCTTTGACACTCGTAGATTAAATATGCTTTTGGCTGTTTTAGAGAAAAAGGCCGGATTTAAACTAAGTACTAAAGATGTTTTTCTTAATATTGCTGGAGGAATAAAAGTAGATGACCCAGCAATTGATTTGGCAGTTATTACAGCTATTCTATCATCAAATTATGACACTCCCATTGAAGATAATGTGTGTTTTGCTGCAGAAGTAGGGCTGTCGGGAGAAGTGAGAAGTGTAAATAATGCTGAACAAAGAATTCGTGAAGCAGAAAAATTAGGATTTGCAAAAATACATATCTCTAAATATAGCTTAAAAGGAATTCATCAGAAAAATTACAAAATAAAGATTATTGGTCATAGTACCTTAGAACAAGTATTTAAGAGCCTTTTTGTTTAGATAATTATTAACATTATGCTCTGCTTAATTAAAAACATATGCCAATCGATAACTAATCTCGTCAGCAATTACGGGCTTTAAACCTTCATCTTGTGCATCGATAAATATAGTTTGCATTCCGGCATTTTTTCCAAATGCCATATCACTTAAACTATCGCCAATCATAATAGATTTTGAGAAATCTACTTCAGAAAAGTCCTTTTGGGCTTGTAGTGCCATTCCAATTTCGGGCTTACGACATTTATCACCACTATCTTTAAGAGCGGGGCAAAAATAAACAGAGTCCACTCTTCCTCCCTCTTTTTCAATCTCAGAAAGCATATAAGAGTGAATTTCTTTCAAATCCTCAACAGTCATTTCACCCTTGCCTATTCCCTGCTGATTGGTAACTATAAATATATGCTTGAAATATTTGCTGAATCGTACAATAGCTTTAATTGAACCCTTAATAAAATGAAAATCTTCGACTCGTTTTACATAATCACCTATAATTCTCTGATTAATAACGCCATCACGATCAATAAAAACCGACCAATTGTCTTTAGTATTTAAATCCTTTAAATTCATTTTGTGCTCTTTTATAATCTTCTGGTACTCCAATATCTATAAAATAGTTAGAAAATGGGAAACCAAAGAAATCAAAATTATTAAGTAATTTTTCAAAAACATCCTTTTCCATTGAAAATTTGTTCGGCAATTTAACTTTCTCAAAGAATTCTTCTTTTATAATATATACTCCGCCATTTATCACTCCATTACCATTATACTCACCCTTTTCTGCAAATTTGCATATTATATTATTATTGGTAATTACACTTCCAAATCTATCCACTGAGGGGAGTTCGCGCAATGCCAAAGAAAATAAGCTCTTGGCATTATGGTGCTTTATATAAAAATCATTAATGTCTATTTCGAAAAGAGTATCGCCATTAAGAACAATTAGTTCATCGGTTTTTCTTTTGTGAAAAGCATTTAGAATACCTCCACCAGTTCCCAAAGGATTTTCTTCAAAGGCATAATCAATCTCTATTCCTTTGAAATTATCGCCAAAATAATCACTTATAGTTTCTGAAAGGTAACCTACAGAAAAAATAACGCGTTTTATACCAAATTTTAGTAAATAATTTAGCTGATAATCCAAAAATGGACGACCATTGATATCAGCCATAGGTTTAGGTAAGTCTTTTACTACAGTTTGCAACCTAGTACCAAAACCACCCGCAAGAATTATTGCTTCAGTTATCATTGAGGATACATTTCAGACTCCACATATTGGCAAATAATGTGGCCTATCATAATATGAGATTCTTGAATTCGTGGAGTATCACTTGATGGTACATTTATGGTTATATCGGCAATATCTATCATTTTACCTCCGCTTTCGCCAGTAAGAGCAACGGTTTTAACCCCAAATTCTTTAGCGGCAACAAAAGCGTTAATAATATTTTTAGAATTTCCTGATGTAGAAATTCCCACAAGTATATCTCCATCTTTAGCTACGCCTCTAATATATCTAGCGTAGATTTCGTCATAACTATAATCATTTGCTACAGCTGTAAGGTAAGATGTATTTACATGCAATGCTTCGGCAGCCAATGGAGGGCGATCATAATAAAATCTACCTGATAATTCAGCGGCAATATGCTGTGCATCAGCAGCACTACCACCATTTCCGCAAAAATAAACAGTGCCACCATTACGATAGCATTCCACCATTTGAGCAGTTACTTTTTCAATATTTCCTATAAGTTCTTCCGAATCAATAATTGATTGCTTTACAGCAATTGACTCTTCAATTATTCTATTAATTTCCATAGTTTGTGTTATGTTATGCGGCGCAAATTTACGATTTTTTTAAATAGCTTTTTTTGGGGAATTTGTGGATCACTATCGAAGGCTTTGCTTGTAGTTGATTTGTCGAAGGCTTTGCTCAAAGAGAAGGCTTCGATATTAGTATTCAGTATGTTTTAGAAACACACCAAGCCTTATTCTTTGCCCAGAGCACA
>JAOZPM010000011.1:17870-33970 GCA_029932765.1 Bacteroidales bacterium
TAGTATTCAGTATGTTTTAGAAACACACCAAGCCTTATTCTTTGCCCAGAGCACACTATTTACTGAGCTAAAAGCAAAAGCTTCACTAGCAAAACAATGCAACACAAACGCTTGCTCATAAAAAAACCTCAAACAAAATACATTGCCTGAGGTTTTCCATATTTTATTAAAAACTATTTCACCAACACCTTACCCGTCATTGCTTCAGGAATATCAATTCCCATAATAGAAAGCATGGTAGGTGCAATATCAGATAAGCGACCATCTTTCATTTTACAATAATCCGAATTAATGATAAAAATCGGTACTTTATTAAGGCTATGAGCTGTATTTGGGCTTCCGTCTTCATTAATTGCATTATCAGAATTTCCATGATCGGCAGTTAATAATACTGAATAATCATGTGCTTTTGCAGCAGCAATAACCTCCCCTACACTTTTGTCTACAGTCTCTATAGCTTTCTGAATGGCAGAGTAGATACCTGTATGGCCAACCATATCGCTATTGGCAAAGTTCAGGCAAATAAAGTCGAATTTTTCAGAATTTATTGCTGCAACCACTTTCTCTGTAACCTCAGGGGCCGACATCTCAGGCTGAAGGTCGTAAGTGGCAACTTTTGGAGAACTCACCATTATTCTTTCCTCGCCATCAAAGGGAATATCTGTTCCTCCAGAAAAGAAAAATCCCACATGAGGATATTTCTCTGTTTCGGCAATACGAAGTTGTTTCAATCCATTATTAGCAATTACAGCGCCCATAGTATCTGCCAAATTTGCCTTATCATAAATAATATTCACGTTCTTGAAATTATCATCATAACGAGTCATTGTATAATATTCCAAAGGAATGGTTTTCATTCCCTGCTCAGGCATATCTTGCTGTGTAAGAACCGTTGTTATTTCACGCAAACGATCAGTACGAAAGTTAAAACAAATAACAACATCTCCCTCGGAAATAGTTGCCAATGGTTCATTAGTGTTTTTATTTAATATAACCGATGGCTTAATAAATTCATCAGTAATATCATTCTTATATGATTCTTCAATAGCGGCTATTGCAGAGTCATAACTATCGCCTATAGCATTAACCATAAGGTCGTAGCCCAGTTTTACTCTTTCCCAACGCTTATCTCTATCCATGGTATAATATCTACCACAAACAGTTGCTATTTTAGCTGTTTTATCTGAAATATAGCTATCGATATTACTTATAAAATTCAAGCCACTTTTGGGATCAGTATCTCTTCCGTCCATAAGAGCATGAATAAATACTTCTTGCAAATTATTATTATCAGCCAAGTCAACTAATTTCTTTAGATGCTCCATTGACGAATGTACTCCACCATCAGAAACTAAGCCCAAAAAGTGAAGCTTTTTTCCATTTTCTTTTGCATATTTAAATGCTTTCAATAATTCTTTGTTTTCTGAAATACTATTATCTTCAACAGCTTTATTAATACGACCAAGATCTTGGTAAACAACTCTTCCTGCACCAATATTCATATGCCCAACTTCCGAATTACCCATTTGCCCACCGGGCAAACCAACTTCTTCTCCAGAGGCATCAAGAAGCCCCTTTGCTACTTTAGGGTCATTATATAACTTATCAATATTTGGGGTGTTTGTATTGTATATAGCATCGGCTTTATTGTGTTTACCTTCGCCCCAACCATCCATTATTATTAGTATCGATTTCTTAGTATTTCGCATATCGTTTCTTTTAATATATCTTCTGCAAAAATATTACATTATTGCGTTTATAATATATAATTATTCCATTTTATAACATCTGTTTACTAATAAAACACCTGGCCTTAGTATAAATTATTGTGAAATATTTATTGAATTATTAATTATTGATGGTTAGAATTACACCATCGAAATATGTATAATATCGTTTTAGAGGAATAGTAGCGGGTCCTTTAATAATGCTACCATCAAGAATACCAAACTGTGAGTCACAAGAGGTGGTATCAGAACAAGTAATTCCTGTATTATCCATTGTAATACGAGCGGTTTGTTCAAAAGGATCGAAAGGACACGCTCTATCATAAGCCACAAAATCGTCAACAGAAACTCTATAAACTAAAATACCTTTATAGCCACCAGTAAGATATACCCATCCGCCAATGGTATTTAGTTCAATATACATTGTAGAAGTAATATCAATATTTAAATTCACGGCTACTTCAGGAATTGCATCATGTGGCTCCTTTTCCTTACATCCAGTATTAATAATTACAAACGCAATTATAAATGTTGCTAAAACTATTTTTGTTGACTTTATCATAATTATATATTAATGTTGCAAAAGTAATATTATTGTGTTTTGGCTAAAATTAAAGTTTATTAAAACTATCGTTTTTAGTTATTTTTTAATGAATTCCATAGTGAAAACAAAAGACAATTTTATAATTTAAGATTTAAATTTGTCAAAATCTGAAATAATAATGGGTTTTATATATATAATATTTGTATTTTTACGAGTTCAATAACTTAAGCTATTATAACACTAATGTATCGTATATTACTAATTAGCCTTATTCTATTTACTAGTTTCTTTGCATATTCACAGCAAAGTACTGGTCTTATTCCCATCGAGAAGTTTAACTCTGACGACCTTGGCGTACAGCCCCATTGTTTTGATTTTGCACAAGACTCACGAGACGCTATTTATGTTGGTAATAAAGATGGACTACTTGTTTATACAGGTGTTTGGAGGCGTTTTTTAACAAATAACGCAACCGAAATTAGAGCTCTTGCTATTGGCCCTAATGGCGATATATTTATCGGAAATCAGAAAGGCTTTGGTTATTTTACTCCCAACGATACTGGTATATTTGTATATTATCCGTTGGACACTTTACTCCCTAAAGAGCAACAGGAAAAAGTTAATAATACTCAACTTGTACTTTGCAAAGATTCTGCTGTATACTTTGTTTCTGGGAAATATTTATATAAATACTATAATAAACAGCTTAATATAATTGACCTTGAGGGTGAAGTTAGTATGTTATCTATTGTGAATGACCGGCTTTTAATTATTATTAAATCAAAGGGTTTGTTTGAGATTATTGATAATAAATTAACCCCCCTATTTACTAGTGATAAGTATTTCTACAAAAAAGACTCCACAAGAATATTTAAAATTGCTTCTTTTCAAGGATTTGGGGAAAATAAAATAATATATTTAACATCTAATCCTCTAAAAAAAGAATTAAGAATTCTTGATTTAAAAACTGGGGAGAACTCAGTTTTCCGTACTCAATTAGATAGTATTATTTATAGGGTTAAAATAAAGAGTTTTATAAATATAAACAACTCTATTCTTGCGCTAAGATTAGAGAATAAAGGAATAATTATAATTGATAAGGATGGTAAATTCATAAGAAAGATTGATAAATCAAGTGGTTTACAAAGTGATGTTATCGAGAGTATTTTTGTTGATAAAAGCAATATATTATGGGTTGCTCACAAAACTGGAATTAGTAGAGTCGATATATTCTCTAACTACGAATATTTACCCATTGAGAAGCTAGGAATTAAAAACACAATAGAAGCTATAAAATTATTTAATGACACACTGTTTTTTGCTGTTCAAAACCAATTATCTTATCTTGCAGCTAGTACATATGATCAAAAGCGCACCCTTACTCTTGAGGAAATAGACGATTTGAGTAATCCTAAAATATTGCCTATTGATAGTAAGCTTACCAGAGGACAAGGGTGCTATGGCTTACTAAATTTTGATCTTAATAATTATAGAAGCCTTCTTATTATAACAAATAACAATATAGTAGAGAAAACGGAAAGTGGTAAGACAAGGATTGTCTTTTCTGAATCGGGTCGTAAACTATTCCAAGATAAAAAGAATCCCAACAGAGTGTGGGTTTCCATTTATCCTAAAGGGTTGGCAAGTATTTATTATAATAATGGAGAATGGATAAATGAGGGAAAAATAGAAAACACTTCTTACAATATTTTTGATATTAATTCTGATAAAGACAATAATATTTGGATGGGAGCTTATGGTTTACTAAAGCTAGAAACTCCTGTGTTTATTAATCATAAAATTACTAATCCAAATATAATAACATTTGACACTACCAATGGCTTATCTGCTAATGATACTTATATTGTTCATAGTGATAATGGAAATGTGTTTTTTGCCTCTGCTGATGGCTTATACGAATACAATACTAAAACAAACCACTTTACCAAAAGTAACTACTACGGTAATTGGATAAAAAACCATTTCTCACTACGCTTTTATAAAGACAAATTTGGGAAAACTTGGACGGTAAGTTACCCTGATGATAAATCTAAGATTTACATTAAAAGTTTTACTCCTAACTCCGAAGGAACTTTCTTTATGAATACTGAGTTTTCGAAACAGATTAAAGCTCAAAAGTTTTTTGCTATATGTCCATATAAAGGACGTTTACTGGCAGGAGGGACATTTAGTATTGTTTATCTGAAAAACTCTGTTGATACCAACAGTAGTAATAAGGTAAATGTTTTTATCAATATTATTGAAAAAACTAATAAGAAAACATTATTTGGAGGTACTTACACTAACTCTTCTGGGAATATTGTTTCCTCCCAAAGCAAGGCATCCGTTCCTATTTTAGATTATAAAGATCATAACCTTGTTTTTAAATTTTCTGGAATAAGTAATAAGGTTTCCAGCAATTTAGAATACCGGTGGTGGCTAGAGGGTTATGATAATGATTGGGAGGTTTGGAATAAAAAAACCGAAGTAAGGTTTACAAATCTTCATGAAGGGGAATACACCTTTTGGGTTCAAACAAGGGATATTTACGGAAACGAAAGTTCAAAGTTAAGTTATTCATTTACCATCATACCACCATGGAATAGAACAATTTGGGCATATATTTCTTACTTTATTCTCTTTATAGCATTTGTGTGGGGAGCAATTCAGTATTCTACCCGCAAACTAAAACTCATAATTACCCAAGCAACTGCAGAAATTCAAAAACAAAAAACTGATATTGAAACCAAAAATGAGGAAATAGTTAGTAGTATTCGTTATGCGCAGCGCATACAAGAGGCTGTTATTCCAAATAAAATACAAATGGGAAAAGCCTTCCCTGATCATTTTGTTTTATGGAAACCTAGGGATATAGTAAGTGGTGATTACTATTGGATGATGGAAAAAGACGGGAAATTGATTTTAGCGGCTGCCGATTGTACTGGACACGGGGTTCCTGGTGCATTTATGAGTATTATGGGAATCTCCTTCTTAAATGAAATTGCTCATAATCCTAAAGTACAAAGTGCTGCTGCTGCACTTGATATGTTACGACAAAATGTAATAACATCACTAAATCAAGAGGGCTCAAAAACCAATACCAAAGACGGTATGGATATGTCGATATGTGTATACGATTTCGATAATATGATTATGGAATTTGCCGGAGCGTATAATCCTATGTATATGATTCGTGATGGTGAACTAAGCACTATTAAAGCCGATAGAATGCCTATTGGTATTCATGAACGCGATAATAATTCCTTTACAAATATTAAATTTAATATGCATAAGGGAGACGTTTTCTATATTTTAAGCGATGGTTATATTGATCAATTTGGTGGAGAAAAGGGCAAGAAATTTATGACAAAGAGATTTAAGAAATTATTACTAGAAATTTATACTAAACCCATGGCTGATCAAAAAGAGATTCTTTGGCAAACATTATTAAGCTGGCGTGGTGATATAGAACAACTTGATGATATAATTGTAATTGGAGTAAGAGTATGATAGAGCATATTGACAGTGGTTTACAGGCTTTGACAACAGATACAGTACTGTCAAAACTACTTCCTGATACAGTAGATATTATTTCACTTTTTAATAACCACTTACTCCAAGCGGACTCTATTAATCCATCGCCAATTGTTCATAGCTCTTTCAATACGTTTTTTTATTGGCTTTTGTCTATTAGTATTCTTATTGTTTTTGCAAAAGTAACGTACTACAAACAATTTAGTATGAGCTTTCTTTCCAATTTTAGTCAGCGCAACTATTCACTACTACAGCAATTGGGAGATACTATTAGACATCCTTTAAACCTAATATTACTTATTGTTTATATAATATCTGGAGCATTATTTTTAAGTATAATTTCATACGATTACATCAATCAAGAAACATATACCATTAATAGTCTTGTTTTTCAAAATATTATTATAATTAGCGGGGTGGTATTATCAACAATTATTATTGCCGAATTTTTTAGATATCTATTCCAAATAGATATACTAATTAGCACATATTACGAAAGCACTGTACAGTCTTATAACCTTTCATCACTGATATTAACCTTAGGAATATGGTTTATTATTTTCTCAGGAATAGAAATTGCAACAATGATAATTCTAGGACTATTAACTATGCAGTATTTATACAGAATCTATAACTTATTAATACACATTAGAATAAAAAATAAATATAGTTTGTTTCATTATATTATTTACATTTGCACGGTCGAAATTCTACCTTTAATTATAGCTACAAAGCTATATTTTGTAATGGTTTTGCAATAATTGTAACTATTAGACACACCTAATATTTTACTTGATTAGGGTGAATTTTGAAAATAAAAAGTATTATAAAATTAAAAACTATAGTTTTGAAAATAAAAAGTATTCTTATTTCTCAACCAAAACCTGCAGATTTAGAAAAATCTCCTTACACAAAACTTGCTGAAAAACACAAAATTCAGGTTGATTATTTTAAATTTATTAAGATAGAAGGCGTTTCCTCTAAAGAATTTAGGAAAGCACGTACTAATATAGCCACCTATTCTGCGGTAATTTTTACATCACGTCAGGCTGTTGATCATTTTTTCAGAATAGCTAAAGAGCTTCGTATTGAAGTTTCGGAAGAGCTGAAATATTTTTGCATGTCAGAATCAACAGCATATTATCTACAAAACTACGTACAATACCGCAAAAGAAAGATTTTTCATGGTGAGCGTACTTTTATGGATTTAATGACTATCATTAAAAAACATCCGGAAGATAACTTTCTTTTCCCTTGTTCAGAAACTCATAAACAAGATCTTCCTGATGCTTTAACAGCAGAAAAAATTGATTATACAAAAGCTGTTATTTATAAAACTGTTGCCTGTAATTTATCTAAAATAGAGGTTATAGATTATGATATGCTTGTGTTTTTTAGCCCTTCGGGAGTTAAATCTTTACTTAAAAACTATCCTGACTATAAACAAGAAGGTCAAGTTATTGCAACATTTGGCAAAACAACCACTGACACTGCTAGGGATTTAGGACTTGAAGTAAGTATTGCTGCTCCAACACCTAAAGCCCCATCTATGTCAATGGCAATAGAGAATTACGTGAAAGAAGCAAATAAAAGAAAAAGATAAATATATAATACAAGATTATATAATCAACCATCTTACTTAAAGAAGTAAGATGGTTTTTTTAATTAATAATAGCATAAATAATTACCTTAAAAGTACTAATCGTTATAGAGTATTTTATAAATTGATTCTAAATAGAGTTAAAAAACTAACTACATATTAAGATAATTAGTAATTTTGTCACATTATGCAAATAGAAGTTTTAAAATCGAAAATTCATAAAGTTAAAGTCACACAAGCTGACTTAAACTATATTGGCAGTATTACTATTGATCAAGATTTGATGGATTCTGTTGATATTATAGAAAACGAGCGAGTACATATATATAATATTACCAATGGCGAACGCTTTGACACATACGTGATAAAGGGAGAAAGAGGTAGTGGGGTAATTGGCGTTAATGGAGCCGCGGCTCGCAAAGTACAAGTTAACGATTTACTAATCATTGTATCGTATGCTCGTATGGACTTTGAAGAGGCAAAATCGCATCAACCCGCAATTATATTTCCTACTGACGATAATAAACCAGCTTAATAACTTGAAAAAGAAAATTATAACTACGCTAAAATTAGTTATTGCCTTTGGTATTGGAATTGGTATTATATACCTTTCACTCAGAGACTTAACCCCCAAAGCTAAAGATGATATTATCTCAAGTTTTTTACTTGCTGACTATAGTTGGGTAGTATTCTCATTGT
This sequence comes from Bacteroidales bacterium, assembly GCA_029932765.1. Classification (GTDB taxonomy): domain Bacteria; phylum Bacteroidota; class Bacteroidia; order Bacteroidales; family UBA1556; genus UBA6267. The sequence goes on from JAOZPM010000011.1 coordinate 25,975, forward strand.
TTTTTGGAATATTAAGTCACCTTATTCGTGCTCAAAGATGGAGAATGCTCCTACAACCAATGGGCTATACTACTACTTTAAAAAACAGCTTTCTTGCAGTTATGATTGGCTATTTTGCTAATTTAGGTATTCCTCGCTCTGGGGAGCTAGCGCGATGTACTATCCTTTATAAAGAAGACAAAATTCCTGTAGACAAAAGCTTTGGAACGGTTATTATAGAACGAACAATTGATATGATAATATTTTTTTCCTTATTCTTTCTAACCTTTATCGTACAATTTAAAAGACTAAATGCTTATATTGAAGAAAATATTTTTCCAGCACTAGAAAATAAATTTGGCTTTATTAATAATGGTGACTTATTCTTTAAGGAAGTATTGGGTGGAGTTATTATTGTGTTTCTAATTACTTATTTTGTTTTCAGAAAAAAACTTCTACAATTAGCTTTTGTTCAGAAAATACTTAAATTATTTAGTGGTATTTGGGAAGGATTGAAATCAATTGTAAATATAAAGCAGCCACTATTATTTATTCTATATTCGCTGCTAATATGGCTTAACTATTACCTTATGATTCATATGGGCCTACAGGCTATTCCGCAAACTAGTGGCTTAGGGCTTGGGGCTACTCTCTCGGTATTAGTTTTGGGCTCAATAGGAATTATGCTTACTCCTGGTGGCATAGGCTTATATCCAGTAATTGTAGCTCAAACACTAGTATTATATGGGATATCTGCCGACTCGGGATATGGCGACGCAATAGGCTGGTTAACCTGGAGTTCACAAACAATAATGATAATCGTTTTAGGCTCAATCTCAGTATTACTAATAAGCCTTAAAAGTAAAAATAAACTAAGTAATTAGTTCTGTCTTTAATAATAAAATTTAAACTTATGAATAATTACAGCCAAGTTAAATCCAAGATTACTCAACAAGAGCAACTTGATAGTTTGATAAACTTATGGAAATCAAATAAAGAGAAAATTGTATTTACAAATGGCTGTTTCGATATTATTCATCAAGGACATATCGATTATTTGGCAAAAGCATCTAATCTAGGAACAAAACTAATTATTGGAGTAAATACCGATAGGTCCGTAAGCGCAATTAAGGGAGAGCATCGACCTATTCAAGATGAATACTCTCGTCAGGTGATCCTTGCAGCTATGCAGTTTGTTGATGCGGTAATACTTTTTGACGATGATACGCCAATCAATCTAATTAGCAAAATTATTCCTTCGGTATTGGTGAAAGGAAGTGATTATAATGCAAAAGATATTGTTGGTTATGATGTAGTTATCAATAATGGTGGCTCAGTAGAAACAATAGATTTCTTAGAGGGCTTTTCAACCTCAGGTATTGAGCGAAAAATTATTGAATCCAACTAAGATATCTATATTACTCCACTTTTTTTCATTCTATAAATTGTGGATTTTCCTATATTTAAAGCCTTGGCAACAGCTGTTATATTTCCTTCATATTTCTTTATATAACTATTTATTATTTTAGAATTATATTCTTCCAATGTTAGATCAAAAGACAAAACATCAGTTAAGGTATTTATATTTCTAAAGCTAATATCATCTTCTTGAATAATATTATTTTCAGACAAAACAGAAGCTAGTTCAATAACAGCTTTTAATTCACGGACGTTTCCAGGAAAAGAATAGTTTAATATTTTAGCTTGCGCCCCCGTGGACATTGCAATCATTTTTTGACTATTTTCCTTACAATAAACTTTAATAAAATATTTAGATAATAACATTTTGTCATTTCCTCTATTTCGCAATGGTGGAAGTTCTATTGGTAATCCTAATAATCTATAGTATAAATCCTCTCTAAATAATTTCTTTCCAACCTCTTCGTGTAGATCTTTATTCGTAGCAATAATTATTCTAACATCAATATTGATGGTTTCGTTCCCTCCTACTCTATTAAGCTCTCGCTCTTGTATAACCCTTAATAATTTTGCTTGCATTGCAAGGCTCATCTCCCCAATCTCATCAAGAAATAAAGTACCCCCTTCTGCTAATTCAAACTTACCAATCCTCTTTTTATCAGCTCCAGTAAAAGCACCTTTTTCATGACCAAACATCTCACTTTCTATAAGATCCTCAGGAATTGCAGAAACATTTACAACAACGAATGGCTTCTTCGATCGTTTAGAATTATAGTGTATTGCTTTAGCCACCACCTCTTTACCTGTACCCGTTTCGCCACTTATTGAAACAGTAATATTACTTTTAATGGCCTTTTCCATTATTGCAAAAACTTTCTTCATAACAGAGCTAGAGCCTATTATTCCTTTAGAAATAGAAAACTTTTTTCCAATTTCTTCTCGCAAAATTGCAACTTCTTCCTTAAGATCGTGCTGCTCGCGAGCGTTCTTTACGGCATTCCATAATCTAGTAATAGTATCGTCGTCCTTTACTATATAATCGTAAGCGCCTAGTTTTAATAATCCGATAGCAGTAGGTATGTCGCTCTGACCAGAAATTATAATCACAGGTAAATCTGAATTGAATTCTTTAAACTTTTGTAATAACTCCTTTCCCGTACCGTCTGGTAAAAAATAATCTAGAGTTATTAAATCTGGAGATCTATGAAGGTTTTTTATGCAGGATTTTATATCAGCATATATTTCTACATCATAATCAGGATTTTTTGTTAATTGATAACTGATAAGCTTAGCATATATGGGGTCGTCATCAACAACAAAAATTTTATATTGTTTCATCTATTTAATAGTATTAGTTTTAGTGAGCAATTATTAATCTGAAAAACTTAGTAATTATCAAATTAATATCATTACAAATATAATACAATTATTTAAATTACCAAAATTGGAATTATTCCTAAAATGAGAATTATTTTTTGCTAAAATAAATTTAGAGCTTATTATATAAGTATTTTTATCATTTAATAGTAATTTCTTTGAATTTATCTAAATATAATAGTAATTTATCTATTTTAAGACTTGTATTTTTTATTATATATGTATTTTTATATATTAACATACTATTTAATAACTATTATCTATATTTACTTATAATATTAATCAACTGTAAGAATAATTAAATAGCTTTTCAATTATTAAGCATAATTCAATATCTTTGTTGAAATAAAAATACAATTACTCAATATGAAAATTTTAGTAACAGGAGGCTTAGGCTATATTGGATCACATACGGTTGTTGAATTACAAAACGCTGGAATAGATGTAATTATAGTGGATAACTTATCCAATTCTGAGATTAGTGTACTCAATAGTATCACTAATATTACTAGCACAGAACCCGAATACCACAATTTTGATTTAGCAGATAAGGAGGCTTGTAACATTTTTTTTAATAACAACTCTGATTTAGATGGAATAATTCATTTTGCTGCATATAAAGCCGTTGGTGAATCGGTAAATAACCCACTAATGTATTATCGTAATAATCTAGAATCATTAATGAATATTATGGATAATATGAATACAAGGGGTTTGTCTAACCTTGTATTCTCAAGCTCTTGCACGGTTTACGGTCAACCAGACGTGCTTCCCGTTACAGAAGACTCTCCTCGAAAAGAAGCTGAATCACCTTATGGAAACACAAAGAAAATGGCTGAGGATATTATTAGGGATACAATTTATGCCACTGACCTAAAAGGCATAGCTCTTCGCTATTTTAATCCTGTAGGAGCTCATCCAACAGCATTAATAGGTGAACTTCCACTAGGTGTTCCTAATAATCTTATGCCATTTATAACACAAACTGCTGCCGGAATTAGGGAGCAATTAAGTGTTTTTGGCGATGATTATAATACTCCTGACGGTACGGCTATTCGTGATTATATTCACGTTGTAGACCTGGCAAAGGCTCATGTTATTGCTGTTAAAAGATTATTTGAAAATAAAAATAAACGCGATTTTGAAATTTTTAACCTTGGAACTGGAAATGGATACTCCGTGTTAGAGGTAGTTAAGTCGTTTGAAAGAGTAACTGATACCAAACTCAATTATAAGATTGTAGGCCGTCGCGAAGGAGATATTGAAAAGGTATGGGCAAATACTGATTTTGCAAATAAAGAACTAGGATGGAAAGCAGAGCAAGATATTGACGATATGACTGCTAGCGCTTGGAAATTTCAATTAGCATTAAAAAAATAATATGAAACATATGAAAACTATATTAATTACAGGAGGCGCCGGATTTATTGGATCGCACCTAATTAGGTTATTTGTAAATAAATACCCTGACTATAGAATTATAAATCTAGATAAGCTTACCTATGCAGGAAATCTAGAGAATTTAATAGACATTGAAAATGCTTCAAATTACGAATTTGTAAAAGCTGATATTGTTGATGCTAATGTGATTTTTGAGGTATTTGAAAAATATCAGCCCGATGGAGTTATTCACTTAGCTGCCGAATCGCATGTGGATAGAAGTATTGCAAACCCAAATGAGTTTATTTTTACAAACATTGTAGGAACAGCTAATTTATTGAATGCAGCCCGTAAAATTTGGGGTGATAATTCTGAAGGAAAGCGTTTTTATCATGTTAGTACAGATGAGGTTTATGGTTCGCTTGGCGAAACAGGCTTTTTCCTTGAAGACACAGCTTACGATCCTCGAAGTCCATATTCAGCTTCTAAAGCTAGCAGCGACCATTTAGTACGTGCTTATGGACATACTTTTGGCCTTCCTTTAGTTGTTTCTAACTGTTCTAATAATTATGGCTCATTTCAATTTCCCGAAAAACTTATCCCATTATTTATAAATAATATACGCAATAATAAAGCATTACCAGTATATGGTAAGGGCGAAAATATCCGCGATTGGTTATGGGTAGAAGATCATGCCCGCGCTATTGATGTTATTTTTCATGAAGGAAAAAACCTTGAAACTTATAATATTGGTGGGCATAATGAATGGACAAATATTGATCTTATTAAGCTCATGTGCAAGGTAATGGATAACAAACTTGGTCGTAATAAAGGTGATAGTGAAAAACTTATTACATATGTAAAAGATAGAGCTGGTCACGATATGCGTTATGCTATTGATTCTACAAAACTTCAAAAAGAACTAAATTGGATTCCTTCTTTACAATTTGAAGAAGGAATTGAGAAAACCATTGATTGGTATCTTGAAAATGAGGATTGGATGAATAATATTACATCTGGCGATTACGAAAAGTATTATAATGAACAATATACTAAGCGTTAATTATAAGCTACGCTTCAACCCCATGTAGTATTGGTTTTTAAAAAAAACATAGTTAATATATTTGAACCCCTATTTTGTCAGTAAACAGTGAGCTGTATTATAGAAGTTATTATTACTACTACAGATTACTGATTCACGGAATACAGATTACGTTTTTATAATTAAATAACCACAACAAATTTAGTAGTACCGCAATAACCATACACCTATGAACTACTGCAATAATCCCCTTTCGTATAGCCGATGGAATACCCGAGAAGTCCAAATTGGCAAACTTAAACTTGGAGGTAATAACCCCATAAGACTACAAAGCATGTCGAGTTGCAGGCCAATGGATACGGAAGCTAACGTAGAACAGGCCGCAAGAATTATAGATGCTGGTGGCGAATTAGTTAGATTTACTGCCCCTGGCGTAAAAGACGCTGCAAATCTTGAACTAATAAGCAAAGGAATAAGGGCAAGGGGTTATGATGTGCCTCTTGTGGCAGATATTCATTATAAACCCAATGCGGCATTGGTTGCTGCCGATTTTGTTGAGAAAGTTCGTATAAACCCTGGCAATTATGCCGAACTTCATAAAAGTAAGATTGATTATACTTCCGAAGAATATCAGGAATCATTATTATATATCGAAAGTGAGTTTATAAAGCTTATTGAGAAATGCAAAACCAATAATGTAGCTTTAAGAATTGGCTCAAATCACGGTTCGCTATCCCAGCGTATAATGGACCGACATGGCGATACTGCGCACGGAATGGTAGAGGCAGCCATGGAGTATTTACGCATTGCAATTAAGCATAATTTTTATGAGATAGTAATATCCATGAAAGCCAGCAACATTCAAGTAATGGTGCAGGCTTATAGGTTGCTTTCAGTTAAAATGCGTGAGGAAAAAATGAATTTTCCACTTCACCTGGGAGTAACAGAGGCTGGCGACGGTGAAGATGGTAGAATAAAATCTGCTGTGGGTATTGGTACGCTTCTGGAAGATGGACTTGGCGATACAATTAGAGTTTCACTTACAGAAGACCCTGAATTGGAGATTCCTGTGGCAAAAATGATTGCCGACAGATATAAAGACAAAAGCTATACTTCAGAAAATACTATAGATAAACTTCCCTATAACCCATTAGAATCAAAACGCCGCGAAACCCGCGAAATAAATGAGATTGGTGGTAATAGCGAAATTACAGTATTGCCTTTTGATTGGGTTATTGAAGGCGAAGACGAAGATATATTTATTTATAAACCAGAATCGAATATTGAAGACATCTCTTATGTGAGTCTGGAAGAATATCTTGAACACGATATTAATCCTTTGGATTGGTTTGTAGAGCTAAACTATGAAGATTTTTTAAATGGAGATTTTCTAAGTATTGATAAAAGATCTAATGTAATTCTTGTTTTTTCTGATGACAGCAAAAACAGTGTACATAAATACCGAGAAATGTTTGTTGAGCTAATAAATAGGCGAATAAACTTACCCGTAATATTAAAACATAAATACAGTTTTGCAACAGAGGAAGAGTTGCAAATACATGCGGCTATAGATTTTGGCGCATTATTGGTTGATGGGCTTGGCGATGGAATTTGGATTGAAAATAATGGAAATATCCCTCAGGATAGAGTAAATGAAATTTCACTTGGAATTCTTCAGGCAACTAGAAGTAGGATTACAAAAACTGACTTTATTTCGTGCCCAAGCTGTGGTAGAACTCTCTATAACATACAAGAGGCTACCGCCATTATAAAGGAGCGCACATCGCACCTTATAGGTCTCAAAATTGCTATTATGGGCTGTATTGTAAATGGTCCTGGCGAAATGGCTGATGCCGACTATGGCTATGTGGGCTCTGGGCCTAATAACATTAACCTTTATAAAGGTAAAACTGTTATTGCCAAAGGAATTCCACAATCTGAAGCGGTGGATGCTCTTATTGATTTAATAAAAGATAATGGCGATTGGGTTGATGTATAAAACTAATTTTTTCATCACATCTCAACAACAATAAAGTGAGCTAGCAATCTAAAAATTATTAGCTCACTTTATTTTATACTAACTTTCTAACTACATTAAAAACTTATTTGTTCTTTTTAATAATAATCTTCTTTTGAGAGAATTCATAAGCCGCTTCAAGGAAATCAATATATTTATTCCAATCATCTTTTGATGCATATAAAGTTTTATACTTTTTGCTGGTATTTACTCTTATAATATTACCATCAATGGTGGCTTTAGCCGTAAATTCAGCTAAATCGCTTACTATATTATAGTCTAAAGCATCTACATTTTCTACATAATATCCATCAGGTATTTGTAGTTCAATACTGTAATTATACGAAAGCACATTAGTAACATTAATGTCTGATTCTCTTTTCATATCCTCCGTATCCAACTCTAGTTGATGACCAATTAGTGAGCCTATATTGAAAATATAATTTCGTCCTGCTTTACTAATAAGGTCTTCTGCTCTGAAATATGAATTTACAAGTAAATATGGCGAATTTGGCAATCTACCCGAAGAAGCCACTACAACGCTATCTACTTTGGCAATCTTAAAATCATTTTCAAAGAAATCTATAATATAATCAGATCTCCACTCTTTAAGCTCCTGCTTTTCTTGAGCTTCTGTGCGCTCTTTTTCTTGTGTCTCTCTAATGCTTCGTTTTGATTTACGGGTACCATTCTTCGACTTTCTAGCTACCTCTTCTTTCTCTTTTCTTACTTTTATTTTCTATTATTATTTCAGCGTCAACTATGATTGCTCAACATGATAT
>JAOZPM010000215.1:0-2960 GCA_029932765.1 Bacteroidales bacterium
CAAAAAGTCAATACTTATTTCATTCAGATCAAAATAATGAGCAGCTGAATTTACGAATATCTGATTTATTATTCATTAAATCAGAAGGCAATTATTGCGAATTTTTTTATCAGAAGAATGGTGAAGTTGACAAAATGCTATTGCGAACAACCATGAAAAAGGTGAAAGAAATACTAGCAGAAGAGGTAGATGTTATAATATGTCATCGTTCTTACCTTGTAAATTTACATAATATTATTTCTGTGAGTGGCTCTGCACGAAATATCTCCTTAAACTTTGATAATATTGAGTTTACAGTTCCTGTTTCGCGCTCAAATGAGGCATTAGTTACAAAGGCAATTCGTCAAATGCAATAATTAAATTGTTATTTCATCCCTTTTTTCTACCATTTATCCCTTTGATTATTTTTCACTTATTTTATCATCTATTTTTGCATCATCAAATAAAATAATGAAATATAAATCTGCAATGAAAAATCTAATACAATTATTATTATTTATCTTTTTGCCATATTTATTGGTAGCACAAGATAGTAAAGAGAAAGTTGTTTATCAAACCATACGTGGTACCGTAATCGACGATGTAAGCAAATCCCCATTAGTAGGGGCAAGTATTGTTATTGTGGGCAGCAATCCCATAAAAGGAGCGATATCTGATGTTTATGGAAACTTTATTTTAAAAGATATAGCCTTAGGAAGAATTTCTATTAAGGTGAGTTATATGGGCTATGCGGACCGCTATCTTAATAATTTGGATTTATACGGAGGAAAGCAATTGGTATTGAATATTAGCCTTGAGGAGAATGTGATTACAACAGCAACGGTAGATATTATTGCTCAGGTGAATAAAGAGCGTCCCATAAACGAAATAGCCACAGTTAGTGCTAGAACATTTAGTGTGGAAGAAACACAGCGTTATGCGGGTTCCCTTGGTGATCCTTCGCGAATGGCACAAAATTTTGCTGGAGTGATGGGAGCTGGAGATTCTAGAAACGATATTGTAATTCGAGGAAATTCTCCCATGGGATTGCTTTGGCGTATGGAAGGAATAGATATTCCTAATCCAAACCATTTTGCAGCAACAGGAACCACTGGAGGACCTGTAAGTATGCTAAATAATAATTTGCTATCGAATTCGGATTTCTTTACGGGGGCTTTCCCTGCTGAATATGGCAATGCTCTTTCGGGAGTTTTTGATTTGCAAATGCGAAATGGAAATAATCAAGAATATGAGTTTGTAGGTCAAATTGGATTTAATGGTTTTGAGCTTGGTGCTGAGGGGCCATTCTCTAAAAAAAGTAATGGTTCGTTTCTGGTAAATTACAGATATTCTACAATGGCAGTAATGGAATCCTTAGGAATTGATTTTGGTACTGGAAGTTCGGTTCCTCAATACCAAGACCTTACTTTTAAAATAAATTTGCCAACAAAAAAAGCAGGACGTTTTGTGCTTTATGGTATTGGAGGCAAGAGCTTTATTCAACTTTGGGATAGTAAGAAAGATGATGACGAATCCTCTTATGGTGTATCGGGAACAGATACCGATTTTGGGTCAGAAACAGGAGTTTTAGGCTTTTATAATGTGTATTATTTTAATAAAAACACTCGTTTGAAAACCAATTTATCGGTTTCGGGTACAAGTGCTACTACGGCACTCGATTCCTTGAAAAATGATAATGTAAGTAAATATCAGTTTTATAGATCGGCTAATTCGGAAGTAAAATATAGTGCTTCGTCGCACCTTACTCATAAGTTTAGCGCCAAGGATATGATGACTGCTGGAGTTATAGTAGACCATTTTAGAGTAAGTTATGTGGATAGTGTATATCGCTCAGCAACTGATGATTATTTTAATTATATTGACGTGCGTGGCGAGGTAAATATGTATCAAGCATACACACAATGGAAGCATAAATTTTCTGATAATTTGAATTTTAATGTGGGCTTGCATTATCAGTTTTTTGCTCTGAATAATAGCCAATCTATTGAACCTAGGGCAGGCTTGGAATGGAAGTTTTCGCCAAAACAATCTGTTAGTTTTGGTTATGGACTGTTGTCGCAAACACAGCCAAAAATAATATATTTTGTAGAAACAGAATTGCCAAATATGCAAAGTGAAAAAACTAATTTAGATTTAGGATTTACAAAGAGCAATCAGTTTGTACTTGCTTATAATAATCAGATTGGACGAAATTTTAGAATCAAAGCGGAGGCCTATTATCAACATATTACCGATGCTCCAGTTAGTAAGTCCATGCCCAATTATTCGGTGCTTAATGTGGGAGCTGATTTTAATCTCAGATTAAATGATAGCCTAGTAAACCTAGGCACAGGGCAGAATTATGGAATTGAGCTAACAATGGAAAAGTTTCTTTCAAATCATGTGTATATTCTTGGAACGGCATCCCTGTATAGGTCACGATATAAAGGCTATAATGAAATTGAGCATTCAACAGCTTTTGATAATAATTATGTATTTAACGCTCTGGGAGGTTACGAAATTCCTTTTGATAATGGAATGCGAATTAATATAGACCTTAAAGGGGTGTATGCAGGAGGTAAGCCATATACTCCTTGGGATGAGCAAAAAACCATTGCTAATAATAATCCAGTATATTTATGGGATGAATCATACTCAGAAAGACATAAAGATTATTTTAGGATAGATCTTAAAATTGGATTCCGTATGAGTATGGGGAAAACGGACCACGAGTATGCTTTAGAGATTCAGAATGTTACAAATCATAAAAATGTTTATCAGCAAGTATGGGATCCCATAAATAGTAAAATGAAAACTGATTATCAACAAGGATTCTTCCCAATGTTTATGTATAGAGTGCATTTCTAAATTTGAAAAACAATCTTCAAAAAGCATAGGTCAGCACAAACTGACTGTATATTACTTTAAAGCTTTAAATAACAAAACCTGCCCAAAGAAAATTTATATTTCTATGGGCAGGT
>JAOZPM010000096.1:0-11302 GCA_029932765.1 Bacteroidales bacterium
CACATAAATACATAACTCTAAAATATATGTTTATTAATGATTTAATCGTATTTTGATCCAAATTCTCTTTGTGAACGTGCATATATACGTATTATGGCACCCTTTCAGGGTTTTAAGTAGTTTGTGTACTATATAATTATAATACTTTCATCCCTTCGGGATTTAGTGCTCTTATTTATGAATGCCTACATTTAAAAGAAACAAATATTTAGAATAACGTAAGCCCAAAGGGCTGATATTATTATAAATATAGATAAATGTTGATTATAAAACCCCGAAGGGGTGGCATTATCAATGTGTAAAATGTAATACCAGGTCTAATGGCCAAAAAGAAGGCTATAAAGTTTGTTAACCCTTATAATTACTAGTTTTGCAGTAAATCAAAGGTTATGTATAAAAAAACTATTTCTTGGTACATTGACAACTATACTTTTAAGTAAGACAGAATACAATGCTTAAGATAAATTTTATCACTCTAAATCCTGTATTGCCTATTATTCTAGAATTATTTTCTTAGTAGCTAGTTGTTTTTCGTTATCAAATAAACGTAAAACATATACACCTTTGTTTAAATCAGAAATATCAACTAATTGAGGATTTGTATTTGATGGAGAAATATCTTTTATTTTCCTTCCCATTAAATCAAAGATAACAATCTCAGTAATACTAACTTTACTATCATTATCTATTGAAATACTCTTTTGAGAAGGATTAGGATAAATGTTTATATTTACCTTATTATCAATGTCTTTAAAGCCAACATTTCCCGAATACTCAACTACATAATACAATGTGTTGGTATGTTTTACATCATTCCATTGCCCCGCAACACCTAATGGCCATCCATTTAAGGATAAACCCAGCGCATCTTGTCCAGAATAATCATCAGGCTCATTTCCCCAATTATTATATAAACCACCAACTGAGCTTCCACTAGATGTTCCCTGCCAAAACTGAGTGCTAGTATTATCATTATTTCCATCCCAAACCCAAGCACCTTCTGTAAGCATATCATTACCACCAATCCATACATAAGAGCCACCACCACCATCAGGAGCAACAGTACTATTAAGGTTTATTCCAGCATTTGTGCTCAGTTCATTATATATGGCATCCTGCTCCGCTACATCATTTATCTCAGCTAGCCAGCCACCTCTTTCAACAGCACAAGCAGCAGCATCTACCCAGCTTCTATTTTCCTTAATAATTTCATAAGAATTCCCGTTATAAATAAAGGAATAAATATTGGATGCGTTTGCACATTGAGCATTTACATTGCTATAATTAGCAACAAAAATAAAACTGACAATAAATAAAAGTGCTTTTTTCATAATTAATTCGGATAATATTGTTTAAATCAATTGTCAAAAATAGCATTTTTCAATTACATATACGCTATTTATAATAGTGCATTATTGTAATATTAATCAGAATACATGAATCACTTTACTATAAGTCCAAATAATCAATGAAAATTCTTAATAATTCTAAAAACACATTTATATTTTCTGTCCAAAAGCATAATTCTTTTCATGAAATTTTCATAAAAAAGACCTATTTTTGTATGTATTAATAAATCAAAAAACATTAAAGATGAAGAAAATAATTTTTACAAAAAACGCACCAGCAGCTATTGGCCCTTATAGTCAAGCAGTAGAGGCTAATGGAACTCTTTATATTTCGGGACAAGTGCCTGTAGACCCTAAAATTGGCAAAGTAGTAGAAGGTGGAATCACTGAACAAACAGAGCAGGTTATGAAAAACATTGAGGCTATTCTAACTGAGGCAGGTTATACTTTTGCTGATGTTATAAAATCGACATGCCTACTTAGCGACATGAGCAACTTTGCTGCTATGAATGATATATATGGAAAAAGATATACTGAAAATCCTCCAGCACGTGCTGCATTTGCTGTTAAAGGATTACCTTTAGGAGTATTAGTAGAGATTGAAACCGTAGCCGTAAAATAGATAATCTATAAAATCCGGATAGAGTTATTTCTTTTCGGATTTTTTATTCTTATATAACTGCAAAACCTTATTTAAAATGAAAAAGACGTACTTATTACTATTTATAATAGTTGGACTATTTCAACAGACTTCTGCAAAGGAAGGCATGTGGATTCCATACCTTTTAGAAAAAATTAATGCTAGTGATATGCAAGCAATGGGAATGCATATTACAGCCGAAGATATTTATAATGTTAATCAACCAAGCCTGAAAGATGCAATAGTTTTCTTTGGAAGAGGATGTACTGGCGAAATAGTAAGCGACAAAGGTCTTTTACTTACCAATCACCACTGCGGTTACGGACAAATACAGAAACATAGTACTATTGACCACGACTATCTAACTGATGGGTTTTGGGCGATGAATATGGCTGAAGAACTAAAAAACCCAAATTTAAGTGCTAGAATTCTAACTTCAATGTCGGATGTTACAGCTGAGGTTCTTGATGGAATTACCGATGCCATGAGTCAGAATGATCGTAATGATATAATTAGCGAGAATGCTAAAAAAATAATAAAGGACCTAGAACCTACAAAGTTCCATAGAGTTGATGTGCGTGCTTTCTATAATGGCAATCAATACATCTTAATGGAATACGATGTGTTTTTCGATATAAGACTAGTTGGCGCACCTCCATCTAATATTGGCAAATTTGGTGGCGACACCGACAACTGGATGTGGCCACGTCATACTGGTGATTTTTCCATATTCAGAATTTATGCTAATGCTGAAAATAAAGCCTGTGAAATTGCCGATAATAATATCCCTTATAAACCAAAGCAACATCTTAAGATTTCTTTGAATGGGTATAAAGAAGGTGATTTTACATTCATATTTGGTTACCCTGGACGTACACAGGAATATATTCCAGCTCGTCAGGTTGAATATATTACTCAAACCATGAATCCTTTTAAGATAGATTTGCGCCGTAAGAAGCTTGATATTATGAGTAATGCAATGAATAATGACAAGAAAATTCGTATTCAATATTCTGCAAAATATGCGGGTGTGGCCAATGGTTGGAAAAAATGGATTGGAGAGAATACTGGAATAAAAGGAAATAATGCAATTGCTGAGAAGCAAGAAATGGAAAGTAGTTTTACAGAATGGGCAAATGATGGCCACAAAGAATATGCTACTGTTATAGAGGAATATAATAAGCTTATTGAAGAAAAAATTCCTTATGAAATGGCTTATACCTATTTTATTGAAGCTGGTTATTATCAAGATCTTATAAAATATTCTTATTCGTATACAGCATTAATAAATACTGCTGCAGATATGGATGCTACCGACGAAGAATTTAATCAAAAGCTTCAAGCATTTATTTCTAGTACTGAGAGGTTCTATAAAGATTTTAATGTAGATGTTGATTTAGCAATATTTAAAGAAACAGTTCGCGCTTTTCATTCATTTCCTTACGAAGGCATTTCTACTCCTAAGTTTGTAGAGACTATTAACACTAAGTATAATGGCAATACTGATAAATATGCTGAATACGTTTATTCTAAAAGTATATTTACTTCCAAAGAAAAGTTAGTAAAATATTTGAACAAAACAAATAGAAAAAAGATTAGCAAGCTAAGCAAAGACCCTATGTATAATCATTCTTTTGATGCTTATACTACTTATATAAATAATATAAACCCAGTACTAAGTTCTTTCACAAATAAAACTGATAGTCTGCAACGTATTTATATGAAAGGACTTATTGAATTTAATAGTGATAAAACACTGGCTGCCGATGCAAACTCAACATTAAGAATTGCTTACGGGAAGGTTGAAGCATTTAATCCACGCGATGCTGTAAAATATAACTACTTTACTACTCTTAAAGGCATAATGCAGAAAGAGGATCCTGATATTTATGATTACGTTGTAATGCCAAAACTAAAGGCGCTTTATAATGAGCGTGATTTTGGCAAATATGGCGATACCGATGGTAGTATGCATGTTTGTTTTATTGCTTCCAACCATACCACTGGAGGTAATTCCGGAAGCCCTGCACTAAATGCTAATGGCGATCTTATTGGAATTAACTTTGATAGAAACTGGGAAGGGACTATGAGTGATTTGAATTACGATATTAGCCGTTGTAGAAATATAATGCTAGATATTAGATATTGCTTATTTATTATTGATAAATATGCTGGAGCAGGTCATTTGATTGAAGAAATGACTTTTGTAGAATAAATACTCTGAAAATACCTAAGTAAAGGCTGCTATTTTAAAAAAAATAACAGCCTTTTTTTATTTAATAATTTTAAGTTTAAATTCCTTATCCTTTATTCTTAACGAAAGCATGTAAATACCTGCATCTAAATCGCTAATATCGAATGTGCTCTCATGTGCATTTATGGATTTAAATTCTTTAATAATCCTACCATCAATAGAGTAAAGAATAATATCTCTAGCATGGGTTATATTATCAAATTTTATTATAAAATATTCTTTTGCTGGATTTGGGAATACGCTAATTCCATTTGTTTCCATTAATTCCATATTGTTAATGGTAATTGAAAGGCTAGTATCCATTACATTTTCCATATCACACTTATTAGCACTTAAAGAGATTGTATATGTTTGTGCATTGCTGTATTTATGCGTTGGTTCAAATAAAGTTGAAGTCGTACCATCGCCAAAACTCCATAAGTATGAATGTGCAAATTTGCTATTATTTGCAGTAAATATACTATCACCAATATTAGTAACAACAAAATCTGCTTGCGGATTAAATTTATTAATATTCCACTTTGAAAGACTATCATAGGCAATAATTTTTGCTGCATTACGAATATTATCTGCATCCATATGATTCAAGCCATAATCATTAGTAATAAGCAATGGCGATTTCTGAAATATCATAGTATAGAAAGTACAAGCTGCAGCATAAGAACCTTCTAAGGAAGGATGGCTTCCATCTGAAGAGTATAAATCAATAGTAGGATACTGATTTCGAATATAATTCCAAACTGCACCCACTGGCGAAACTAATGCTTCATTCGAATCTGCCATCATTCTATAACGCAAGTTCAATAAGCTATCCATCCCTGTATATGTGCATACTGGAGGCCATGAGGCACAGTTTGATGCATCACCATTCTCTCTTCCCCAGGTCATAAAAAACATAGGAGTTGTACAATTATTATAATACCGAATTGTATCGCAAAGAATTTTTGCATAAGGAAATACCTGCACCTGCACCTGACTCATTGGAAATGAAGGTAATTGACTTTGCTCCTGAAGAACAACATAATCCCAGTTTGCTTGTTGAATCTTACTTATAGTAGCAGCGCTATTACTATGGTTCTGTAATGTTTGCCCTCCACCAGTACTAGTTTCAAATATTATTTCATCACCAGCACTCTTGGCAAGTACATCAACAATAGAAGGTAAGTTATTAGAGGCAGTATATGAATTACCTATGAAAAGTATATTTTTAATATCCTGAGAATATCCAAAAACTGAAATTAATAGTATGAATAATAAAATAATTTGTCGCATAATTAATCCTTTATTTATTAACGCAAATATATATATTCTAAACAGATAAGATTAAACTATTTAAATGTATATTTGTTCTTCAATTAGAAATCATAAATTAACAAAATGAGAACAGTACGCATTTCTAAAAAATTACTATTTGTAGGTTCTATAATACTTATCAGTATCATTTTTTCTTTAAGATCTGTAGCACAAACTCCTAGGACATGGTATTTCGGCCAAAAAGCGCAAATCTCGTTTACAAATAACGGTAATATTACCGTGGGGTCTTCAAACACAATTAGCACCCCCGAAGGTTGTGCTGTATACGAAGGTCCGAATGGTTCAGTACAGCATTATTCAAACGGTCAGAAATTGTGGGATGGATCTGGAGCATTAGTATTAAATGGTAATAACTTAAATGGCAGTATGAACTCCTGTCAATCTGCACTTTTTTTTATGCCTAAAGATGCAACTGATACTTTATATTTATTAACTACTGATGCTCATAATGGTAGCAATGGCTTATGCTACTCAATACTTACAAATGCAGGCTTATTGTCCATAAATAAAAATATTCCACTTTTACCTTCAGCAACAGAGCGCATGTGCTTGGCAGATCATTGCGACAATAAATCCAAATGGTTAATTAGTCATCAATGGAATAGCGATGCTTTTTACGTTTATAAATTTACGGAAGATAGCCTAATAAAAACTCCCGTAATTAGCCATACCGGCAGTATCCATAACGGGAACTCTCTTAATGCAAAAGGTTGTATTAAAGCAAATATGGCAGGCACAAAGGTTGCTCTTGCTAAAACACATGATGGTACAGTTGAGCTTTTTCATTTTAATAATATTACTGGCGAGCTCTCTGACCCAATATTACTTACTGGAATTAATAACGCTTATGGAATTGAATTTAGTTTTAATAGCAACGTTCTATATGTGTCAACAATATCTGGTCAATTATTACAGTATTCTCTTCAAGTGTGGGATTCTAATACGATAATGAACTCAAAAGTTATTATTAATTCTCAGGCTCAACTACTAGGAAGTTTACAAATTGGCCCTGATAAGTTAATTTATGTTAGTCGTGATAATTCATATTATCTAGGAAGAATAGAAATTCCATACCTTTTAGGAACAGGCTGCAACTATAATCCAACAGCCATATATTTACAAGGCAAGAAATGTGAAGCAGGATTACCTCAAATTCAATATTCAAAAAACGGCTTGGACTTTAATGGAACCATTGAATGTTTGGGCGATACTTCATTTTATTCAATTGATGGTGATACTACAAGGTTAGATTCTATAATGTGGTATTTTGGCAATAACCCAATATTAGATAGTTCAACAATTTATGAGCCTAGTTATTTTTTCAATAATATAGGGCATTATCCAATAACACTAGTTGTTTTTCATTGTGGCAGCTCCGACACTATTGTAAACCATACTCAAATAGTTGGGCCACCATGGGCAGATTTAGGCCCTGACACTTCCTTCTGTATTAATTCTATCCTTCCTTTGAATGGAGGTTTATCCCTTGATTATCTATGGAGCACTGGAGCTACCACGCAAACTATAAATATTGATACAATAGGTATTTATTGGCTTACTTTATCCGATTCTTGTGGAGTTAGTTCCGATACAGTGGAGATATTAAACATATTCTCTGCCCCTGTCGCTAATCTTCGTAGCGATACTACTATTTGCTTTGGCGATTCTGTAATTCTAGATGCAGGTAACGATAGTTTAACAAACATTTGGAATACACAGGATACAGGTAGATATTTCGTTGCAGATAAAAGTAGTTCTTATTTTTTAGAAATTGTAGATACTAATGATTGTAGAGATAGTGATGTTTTTAGTTTGAGCATTGACTTTCCTCCTTATATCAACTTAGGTTCTGATACTAGTATATGTACAAATCATACAGTAACACTTTACAGTACCTCAAGTGGTGATAATTTATGGCAAAATGGAACCCAAGACACAAGTATAATAGTTTATGAACCTGGAACCTATTATTGTACTGTAACAAATAAATGTGGCGAAGCAGGTGATACCTGTATTGTTGATTTTGATGAATGTGCACAAATAATATGGATACAAAATGCCTTTACACCAAATGGCGATGGTTTAAATGATAAATTCCTCCCCTATATAGAGAATATTGAAATATACCATTTATATATATTTAATAGATGGGGCAAGTTGATTTTTGAAACTAAAAATCAAAATACGGGATGGGATGGGAATTATAATGGGAAAGAGGCTATACAAGGTTCATATACATGGCGAATAGATTATACTGATTTTGCAGGGAAGGATTATACTAAATATGGTTTTGTTATACTAATTAAATAGACCTAATAAATAATATAAGCCGTCCTAGGTTAATTTCAACACACAAGCGAATGATTAAAAGGGTATTCCTTTATCACCGATAAAATAATTTAAAAATATGAGAATAACACTTTTTATAATAGTAATGCTATTAATATCATCTAATTCATTTGGTCAAGTTGAAGGCTTACAATTTGGTTTATCTGGCGGATACTCCAAAGGTATAATGAAAAACTCAGTAGAAACATTTATCAATACAAAATTAGAAGATGATGAATATTTTACTCAGAATCTAAAGTTTAGCCTTGGAGAGAATATAAACTTTGGCGCTAATATTAATTATCTGTTTTTTAATAAAATTGGCATAAGTTTATTGTACAAATACAACTTTAACTCTAAAGTCGTATTTAATGAAATCAATGCTATAGCAGGAGTTATTGAAAATAATGAGAGAGAACTCTCAGCCAAGCGTCACTCTATTATACCTACAATAATTATTAATACTGATTTCGAAAAACTTAATAGCTTTTTTCGCATTGGAGCCTCCTTTAATATTACAAAACAAATTCTTACTGAGACTATTAATGTGGATCCGAATACTACTATTTATATTTGGGATTATACCGGGAAAGGTGGTGTTGGCTTCTATTCTGAATTAGGATTAACATATAATTTTACTAAAAAAATAAGCGGCATTCTTGGGGTAAGTTTTGAGACATATAATTACATTCCTGATTTTTCAGAAATTACAGAAACAATAATAAATGGCCGATCCAATCCCGATAGTGGAAGATTAACTATTGATAGCAAAAAAGAATTCAGCGAATGGATTTCTTATCAATACAGTCAAAACCCAGATATAAATAATCCTTTAAAACTTCCCCAACAAACATTTACTTATAACAATATAGGTTTAAATATTGGCATTATTTACAAACTCTAGCTCCTTTAAAAGCAAAAAGTCACCTACGACAGAGTAGGTGACTTAGCAAATTAGGCATTCGCATTAAAACAATTAACACTTATTTTACAAATAATCTTTGCATTGTATGATTAGATGAGTCCTCAATTCTAATAATATATGTACCTTGAGCAAGTTCGTTAGTATTTAATCTTATTAAATTACTACCTGCATTTAGGTTAGCATATTGTGTGTGTATAAGCTGTCCGCTTACACTGTATATTTCAAAACTACAGCGTGTATTATTCTCTACTTGTATTTCTACATTAAGAATATCTGAAACCGGATTAGGATAAATACTAAGATTACCTTCCATATCAATATTAGCAATAGAGGTTGGCTTTGGCACTATTGTATTTCCTGTAATAATAAAGTCGTTTCCACTACTTATAGTATTTCCTGCTTCAATTGTTACTGTAATTGGAGTGGCAGTTTTACCTGGTATTTCTACCCAAATTTTGTAAGTTCCATCAGCTATATTGCTAAAAGTATAGCTGCCACTAGCATCAGTAATTGTAACAGATACTACCTCATTACTATTATTATCATCCGTAAGTATAATGCTTAAATTCTCAACCGACGATTTACTTCCTGCACCAACTGTACCACTAATACTACCACTACCAGGAGTTACAGGTACAGCTACTAAGTTAATATCTAAGCCTGTTTGATTACCACTAACTGTAACTTGAGTTGCTGTAGACCAAAATACGACATCACCATAATAAGTATTTGCATATCCTGATAGTAAATTTGAATCAGCTGCTGCACCAATAATATATGTACCTGCAGGCACATATTGAAAATAATAACTTCCAGTAGAGTCAATTAACGAAGCTCCTACAATAGTATTATTACTAACATCAAAGAGCCCTGCTACACCACCACTAATAGTATTATTATTAGCATACACAGTTCCACTAAGACTATACGTATTTATTGCAGACCCGATATAAATCAATGTGTCGCTATAGCCTGTACAATTCTGGGCAGCTGTAATAGTTAAACTAACGTAGTACCATCCTGCACTTGCATAAGCATGAGTTGTATTCTGAGTATTAGATGAAGAACCATCACCAAAACTCCATGACCAACCTGTTGGAGTACCTGTAGATGCATCTGTAAAGGTTGCATTTAGACCCTGAACTGATGAGCTAAATGAAGATTGACAGCCTGAAGGATTTCCACCTGTACCAACATAAACCATTTGTGTAATTAAATCACTACAATTAGTTCCTGCAATTAGTAAAGTTACAGTATACATCCCTTGTGTTGCATAATTATGCGAAGGATTTTGAGTAGACGCTGTTGAGCCATCACCAAAGTCCCATGACCAAGATGTAGGACCTCCTACTGAAGCATCGAAGAAATCAATACTGTTAGTAATATTACTATCAGGCACATAATAGAAAGCGGCCATACAGCTAGGTATATTATTTCCAACATAAATAGTAAAAGAAATACTATCAGTACATAAAGCACTACTTATTACTAGGCTTACACTATAACTGCCATTAGAAGCATATGTATGTGTTGGATTTTGCATACTTGATGCAGTACCATCGCCAAAAGACCACGCCCAACTAGTTGGATTACCCGTAGAAAGATCCATGAAATTAATTACTAATGGATTCAATGTGTCTGGATTATCAATAAACATTGCTGAACAGCCCGTCGGATTTGAAGTACAAATAGTGAAATTTGCAGTACCCGTATTAGAGGCAACATATACTGATTGAAAGTTTTGTTGACAATCATAAGTATATACCATAAACCCCATTGAACTGCTAGGCACATTTGCAAAAGAATAAGCACCACTGCCAGTAGTATAGGTAGAAGAAGAATAAGGGTTCATACTATCATTATTCATAATATGAACTTGCTGATTAGCAATAGCAGCACCATTTAGATCTGTAACTGTACCACTAATTGTTTGCGCACTTAATCCAAGTGTCGCAATAATTAGAATTGTTAAACTTAGTAATTTTTTAATCATGACAAAGGTGTTTTAATGATTTATATATTAATTAATTATTTTTCTAGAGCCTCTTTTTATAGCTCTATATTAAAGATACTTTTTACAATAAAGGTTGCATTACTTCTTTAAAATCTTTTTAGAATAAATCTCATAACCATCAGAGAGAGTAATAATATAAAGGCCTGGCTCATTATTATAAAAATCTATATTACAGTTATAATCACCATGCAATACCATCTTTTTAGAGTATATATTTATTCCTAGAGTATTGTAAATATCTATAATAATCTCATTCCCTTGTAGTCCACTAATATACAAGTTTAATTTTTCATTAACAGGATTTGGGTAAACATCAAATGTAATTAAGTTCTCATCTCTTCTAATTGATGTAGAGTAAGAATTACTATCAAGCTGTATCTCTATATTACCAACACTAGGTGTATTTGCATTCAATAATACTTCTATATCCAAAGTTTTAATATTTATAAGCTCTGGACGTATATAGTAAGTCCCATAG
>JAOZPM010000216.1:0-2925 GCA_029932765.1 Bacteroidales bacterium
GTGGAACTATAGTAGCGATAGCGCTGTTTGGTATATTGAGGCGGCATTGAATTATAAGTATGCAGGTGAGTGGAGATATAAAGGGCCAGAGGAACATTCTGATATATTTAGCATAGATAGCTCAAATACACAATTAAATCAAAACTCCATAGGAGGACTTTTTAACATTGTTAATATACAAATTTCCTATGATTACTTTTCTACACAATTATTAAATCAAATTGAAAATATTGAAGCAGAGGTTAAGTATTTTGTTGTAGCAGATATCATAAATGGAGGAATTAATAATAGTACATTAGATTTGAAAACTATGAGTATAGTAGGTTTACGTATTGACGCAATGCCAATAAATGGTTGGTATTGGGGTTTTGATATGGGTAAATGCGATGGCACACAAATGCCCAATGATGCAACAGATGTGTTTGAGTGGCTGAATAGCCTTACAGCAGTTTCTTCATCTCCTGCAGGCTTTAGTAGTTATTATACAGATGTAAATATTGAACAAATAGAACCACCTTACGTACCTTTGCCTAATAGTAGCAATCCTTTTGGTTTCTTAGATTATGAGCTTTTTGCAGGGCCAGACAATACTTGCATGAATTCAAATATGCTTAACTACTATTACAATTATTTTAGCACTTTTGATACTAGATTTACGCCAAGTGGTTATAATCATATATTTGATGATATAGATTGGGGTGTTGTGCTTGGCAAGGCAGGTACAGGTTATCATTATGTAAAATTATACTATGGTAATATACATTATACATCAAATTTTATTGATGATACAGAATAAATAATAAAAATATTTAATACTTAATATGGATAATTATTCATATTGAGTATTTTTAAATACTTAAAATACTTAAAATGAAAAAAATACTTTTAGCAATAATATTTATTATTTATACAGCAGGTGTGTTGGCTCAAAATACATTTCAAACTCATATACAAGATAATTATAACAAAAGAGCTTATAGGGTTGCTAGTATTGATAATTCTTATATTTTAATGGGTAGTGCACAAAATGTGTTAGGGTTGAACTCTGCAAGTATTACTATGATTGATTCTTTGGGATTTGTCACTAATAACATTACCTTTAGTGATTCAATATATGATTTGTCCTTTATGGATTTCTATAAATTAGATAGTTCTTATATATTTATGGGTTTAAAGGAGAAAGAGGATGTGTATTCTGATTGTTATTTGTGGGTATTAATAACAGATAATGATTTTAATACCATATCAGTAAACTCTTATTTTATAGACTCTATATCTACAAATGGACTTTTTTATACAACAATTAATCACAGAGGGAATATAGTTATTTCGTCAAATTACGGTAAATATAATTATGTAGATTTTAGATCTTTTATTTATGAAATATCACCTAATGGAGACTCTATTAATTGTAACATAAATAATTTTCCTGCTCCGAATGCGAAGTTTTGCAGTATTATGCAAGTATCACCTAATTTGTATAGAATTTCTGCATCAAGTTTTCATATACATGGATCTAATCAAATTGTATATGTTGATAGTAATTTGAATTATGTTAATCATAAAGTTATAGTAATTTTTGAAAATGATCCTTTTACTTTTGGTTTTGTGGATAAAACAGATAAGTATTATATTCTGTATAATTACGGAGGTGATGATAAGGATATTAACATTACGCAATTTAATGCGGAGAATGATAGCCTCATAAAAAAACATGTGTTTGGAAAAGTAGATACAGTTGATGTCCCAGGTTATAATGGGTTGGTTGAATGTGATGGAGGCTTTTATGTAGGTTATACTAGTGAATATGAGCCATTTAATGGTTGGTATGGTAATGGGCAAGAGTCTAAATTTGTATTAACCAAGTTAGATAGTAACTTAAATATACTTTGGGATAAAGAATATTCACTTCCAGGTTCGTATATAATGCTAGTTGATATGATTACTACAACAGATAATGGCTGCCTTATGATTGGTGCAACCCAGAACAATAATTCGTCAATTGAAAAAAATGACATTTTGTTAATTAAAGTGGACTCCAATGGTATAGCTACTTGGACTAAAAACATTAAAATCTCAACTGCCAACATTAATATATTTCCAAATCCAACAACTGATTATGTAAATATTGAAGTAAAAGGTAGTCAGCAAATAAAGGAGCTAAGTATTATTGATATAAATGGTAAGCAAGTATTGAAAAAACAGATAAATACAACACATACTAGACTTGATATAAGGCGTCTTGCAAGGGGGCTATATATTATCGAAGGAGTTATGAAAAACGGAAAGCGGTTTAGTGAGAAGTTTGTTAAGGAGTGATGAAGGTACTTAGTTATTTTCTGTTAATTATGTTAATTGCTAGTTGTAGTAGTTACAATGAAGATGTTTCGCCCATTAATAATATTAATGGCATATATTGTAGTAGTCCTAAAAATGGATTAGAAACGTACTATATAGAACGAAGAACTGGCTATAAAATTAGAGATGGAATGTGGGTTGCTTGCGTAATTCTTAGAGCAGACAGTAGTTTTCTTCTTGGCAGCTGTGATTATCAAATACTAGAAATGGGTAATTATAAAATAGAAAATGATAGTGTTGTTTTCTATAATCGTCTGAGCATGAAAACGCGAAAAGAAATAAAGCAGGAATCTTATTTTTATGATGTTGCAAATTCAGATATTTATTTTACATATGAAAATGCAAATGAAGAGTCTAAACTTGTTATTTTGGGTTTAAATGATTTTAGGCATCACGATGGTTTCTTGCGAAATCAAGATATGAGCCTTGATTCAATAATAAGGCATAATGAATACTGGAGTCTAGAACGTCAGCTAATATGGTTAGATAGTATTAATACGGAAATTTGAGTATCCAATATCATATATGCAATAATGAATAAAAGGTTATTCTATCGTTTATGGTAGA
>JAOZPM010000097.1:0-11184 GCA_029932765.1 Bacteroidales bacterium
GGCATTTTTCTTGTGTTATAAAATGTTTTTCTGAAATAGTGAAATAATTGTAATTAGGTGATTAATAATAGATTGATAACGGCTCTTATAAGCTAGTGCTTATTAAGAATGATACTATATAAGCTTTATATCATATAGTTAATGTAAATTATTCATGTGATGCAGTTTTTAATTAAAATCATTTGATGTATTTTTGCCTTTATCTAAAAGGTAAATTCTGTTTATTAATGAAACTATTTATATAGTATGATTATCATAAACTTAATAACCTTAAATGTTAACGAAAAATCAAAATTATAGTGGAATCAGCAGTATTATATGCAATATTGAGCATGTCTGCCATAGGAATTGGAGCGGCAGTAATCTTATACTTTGTAGCTCAAAAGTTCAAAGTAATTGAAGATCCTAAAATAGATATAGTAGATGAAGCATTACCTGGCGCCAATTGTGGTGGTTGTGGTTATGCTGGTTGTAGAGCTTTTGCGGAAGGATTGGTGAAAGCAGAATCTATGGATGGCTTCTTTTGTCCGGTAGGAGGAAATGACTTAATGAAAAGCCTAGCGCCAATATTAGGTGTTGAGGCTCAAGAAAAGAAACCACAGATTGCAGTACTTCGCTGTAATGGTTCTATAAAAAATTCTATTCCAAAATTTGAATATGATGGTGATAATACTTGTAGTTTTACTACAAACTTATCAGCAGGAGTAGGCGGTTGTCAGTTTGGTTGTCTTGGTGGTGGCGAATGTGTTGATGCCTGCGACTTTGATGCCATGTATATGGATCCGGAGACAAATCTACCAGTTGTTAAAGTAAATTGTGTTGCTTGTAATGCTTGCGTTGAAGCTTGTCCTCGTGATATTTTGGAATTAAGAAATAGAGGTCCTAAAGAGAAACGAATTTTTGTTTCTTGTATTAATGAAGAAAAAGGACCACTTGCTAAAAAGAACTGCTCGGTAGCTTGTATCGGTTGTAAGGCTTGTGTGAAAGTATGTAAGTTTGATGCAATTGATTTTGATAACTTCTTAGCATATATTAATTATGAAGCTTGTACATTATGTCGCAAGTGTGTAGAGGTTTGCCCTACTGATGCAATACATGAGCTTAACTTTAAGCCTCGTAAGCCAAAAGCCGAAATACCAGCAAAGGTTGTTAAGCCTAAAGTAGATGGTCTAGAAGCTCCTAAAGTGGCCGCAAAAACTGAAGCTCCAAAAGCTGAAGTTAAAGCTGAAGATGCACCAAAAGAAGAAAAGAAAACTGAAGACATAAAGGATGAAGCAAAAGCAACTCCTATTGTTGAAGATAAAAAAGAAACTTCATCAAAAGAGATTGTTTCTGATGAAAAGGTAGAATCCATTAAAGATAATAAATAAGACTATGGGTTTATTAACATTTAGAATAGGGGGTATTCATCCTCCAGAGAATAAGCTTTCAAAAGGAATGTCGATTCAAGGAATTGAAATACCTGAGCAAGTTGTAGTTCCAATGAATCAAAATTTGGGAGCACCATCGCATCCAATTGTGAAAAAAGGTGATGAAGTTAAAGTTGGGCAATTAATTGCCGAGGCTAAAGGTTTTATCGCTGCTAATATTCACTCTCCGGTATCAGGAAAAGTATTTAAAGTTGAACCACGATTAGATTCTACAGGATTCCGTAAGGAGTCAATAATTATTAATGTAGAAGGCGATGAGTGGGCCGATGGAATTGATAATACTGATACATTGGTAAAGGAAATAAAGCTTGAAGCTAAAGAAATTACAGATCGCATTAAGCAATGTGGTATTGTAGGTCTTGGTGGAGCAACATTTCCTTCGCATGTTAAGTATATGGTTCCTGAGGGTAAAACTCCAGAATTCCTAATTATTAATGCTGTAGAGTGTGAGCCTTATCTTACTTCTGACCATCAGTTGATGTTGGAAAAAGGAGATGAGATTATTGTTGGTATTCGCATTATGATGAAAGCATTAGGTACTAAAAAAACCATTATTGGAATAGAAAATAATAAGCCTGATGCTATTGATAGTATTAGAAAACTTATAGGTTCTGATTCTGATATTATTGTTGAAGCACTTAAAGTTCAATACCCTCAAGGTGGTGAGAAACAGTTGATTGATGCTTTATTGAAGCGTCAAATTCCTTCTGGTAAATTACCTTTGGAAGTTGGTTGTGTAGTTAATAATGTGGGTACAGCATTTGCAATTTATGAGGCAGTACAGAAAAACAAACCGCTTATAGAGCGTATTGTTACCGTTACAGGTTTTCCAGTAAAAAATCCTTCTAACTATAGAGTAAGAATCGGTATTCCAATTTCTGATTTGCTAGAAAAAGCAAATTGCGATATGGAAGCTACTGGTAAAATAATAAATGGTGGTCCAATGATGGGAAAATCTATTCCTAGCACTGAAGCCGCTGTTACAAAAGGTACATCAGGAGTTTTAGCTATCCGAAAAGAAGAAAGCAAGCGTGCAGAGGTAAGAAACTGTATTCGATGCGGAAAATGTACTAGTGTATGCCCAATGGGATTAGAGCCACACTTACTTTCAATAATTGCTCGTCAGGGCGAAAATGAGAAATGTGAGCAAGAGCTTATTATGGACTGTATAGAGTGTGGGTCTTGTGTATATACTTGCCCTTCATCACGTCCACTATTGGATAATATCCGTTTGGGTAAATCTAATGTGAGTTTTATGATTCGTCAACGAAGTGTTAAATAAGAGATAAATTGTTTTAAATATGAAATTATTAACAGTTTCGGGCTCACCGCATATCCACGGTGGTCTTAGTGTAGAAAAGGTTATGTGGCTAGTAATATTAGCCATGGGACCAGCGATGCTAGCATCCTTCTACTTTTTTGGATTGGGAGCAATAAAAGTTACCATGGTAGCTGTGCTTTCGGCAGTATTGTTCGAATACCTCATAACAAAGTATATTATGAAAGAGAAATCACAAGTTGGTGATGGATCTGCTATACTTACTGGTATTCTTCTGGCATTTAATGTACCTTCTACTTTGCCAATATGGATGATAATTCTTGGTTCGCTGGTGGCTATTGGCGTTGCAAAGATGTCTTTTGGAGGATTAGGAAAAAATCCTTTTAATCCAGCATTGGTTGGTCGTATTTTTCTATTGATATCTTTTCCTGTGGATATGACTTCATATCCTATCTTAGATAAAGTATTTCCAATGGTAGATGCCTCTTCTGGCGCTACACCATTGGCAATTGTAAAGGAAGGATTAGGGAAAGGAGAAAGTGTTACAGACCTAATGGCTCAAATCCCATCGTTTACTGATATGTTTATTGGAATGAGTGGCGGATCGCTAGGTGAGGTATCAGCATTCCTACTTCTTTTGGGAGGTCTTTTTCTTATCTATAAGAAAGTTATTACTTGGCATATTCCTGTGAGTTTCATTGTTTCAATGGTTCTATTCTCAGGTATATTTTGGCTAATTGATCCAGAGGCTTATGTAAATCCACTATTTCATCTTATTACAGGTGGTGTAATGTTAGGAGCATTTTTTATGGCTACTGATATGGTTACTTCACCAATGACGGCTAAAGGTCAACTTATATTTGGTGCTGGAATTGGAATTCTTACTATTATTATACGTGTATGGGGTGCTTACCCTGAGGGTGTTTCTTTTGCAATTCTTTTGATGAATGCAGTTGTTCCTCACCTTAATAATGCATTTAAACCAACAAGATTTGGAAAGGAGATAAAAAATGTCTAAAAAACCTGAATCAACATTTATGAATATGGTAATACGCCTATTCATTATAGTAGGACTAGCAGGAGCAGTACTGGGCTTTGTATATATTCAAACATTTGATGTAATTGCTGCTGCAAAGAAGAAAAAATTAGAAGAGGCAATTGGTCAAGTTGTTCCTGCTTTTGATACTTTAAATGTATATACTAGAATGCCTGCAACGGGTAAAGATTCTATTACTTTTTACGAAGCGTATAAGAACGATAGTTTGGTAGGAACAGCAATTGCTACATATACAGAAAAAGGATTTAGTGGTGTTTTTAAAATAATGGTAGGTTTTGATCCGCAAGGAGTAATAATAAACACATCAGTATTAGAACATAAAGAAACACCAGGCTTGGGTGATAAAATGGATAAATCGAAATCAGATTGGAGTATACAATTTAATGGTAAAGATCCTAAGACTTATAAGCTTACAGTAACAAAAGATGGTGGCGATGTAGATGCAATAACTGCTGCTACTATTAGCTCAAGAGCATTTTGTGATGCCACTGATAGAGCTTATAAAACATATAAAGAAAAAGGAGGAAATGATAATGAATAGTATTGTTCAAAATTTAACGAAAGGCCTAATAAAGGAGAATCCAGTATTCGTTCTATTGCTTGGTTTATGCCCAACTTTAGGAGTAACAACCTCTGCTATTAATGGCTTAGGAATGGGATTGGCAACTACCTTTGTATTGATGATGTCGAATATGTCAATTTCGATGGTGAAGAACTTTATTCCAGACAAAGTTCGTATTCCTGCATTTATTGTAATTATAGCTTCCTTTGTGACAGTGGTTGATTTATTAATGCAAGGTTATTTACAAGCATTGCACGGTCAGTTAGGATTATTCATTCCACTTATTGTGGTAAACTGTATTGTACTAGGAAGAGCTGAGGCTTTTGCTTCAAAAAATAATATTTTCGATTCCATAATTGATGGTTTGGGAATGGGATTAGGATTTTCTTTAGCCTTAACAATATTGGGTGGAATTCGCGAAATACTTGGCTCAGGAGCTATATTTGGCATTCCATTACATATATTCCCTGTTGACGATAAAGGAAACCCTATCACTATGATAGTATTTGTGCTTGCGCCAGGAGCTTTTATTGTATTAGGATATTTAATTGCAATAACTAAGAAAATTAACTCTAAATAGAGTATAACGATATAAAAAATTAGATATGGAATATGTATTAATAATTATAGGAGCCGTTTTTGTAAACAACATTGTGTTGGCGCAATTTCTTGGCGTTTGTCCATTTTTAGGGGTTTCTGGAAAAGTATCAACCTCGGTAGGTATGAGCGGTGCAGTTATGTTTGTACTTGTAATTGCTACAATGGTTACTTGGCTTATTCAGAACTATATTCTTAATCCTTTTGGATTGGGATTTCTTCAAACAATTACTTTTATTTTAGTAATAGCATCATTGGTGCAAATGGTAGAAATTATTCTTAAAAAGATTTCTCCTCCATTATACCAAGCTTTGGGTATTTTCTTGCCTCTTATTACAACAAACTGTGCTGTATTAGGTGTTGCTATACTTACTATCCAGAAAGACTTTTCTTTAATGGAAGGTGTTGTGTTTGCTGTTGGTAATTCAATAGGTTTTGGACTTGCAATGATCTTATTCTCTGGTATTAGAGAGCATCTTGAACTAATGGAAGTTCCTAAAGGTATGGCTGGTGTTCCTGCTGCACTTATTGTTGGTGGTATATTGGCACTTGCTTTTATGGGATTTACTGGTTTGGCATAGGATTTTCTGGTTAAAAAAACATATGAAGGGTTTGTATTTTTAGGAATATAAACCCTTTTTTTATGTTCATATAAAACATAAACCCTTAACAGTCATTAAATGAAGGTCCTCCTTTATTTTAAAGGAGGTGGGCAAATTGCATAGTGAATTTTTGATTTTGAATAGGATTCTTTGCAATTTGGTCGGAGGATTTAATCTACTAATCCTCCGTCAGTTTTGATAATATTTTACGCACATCACTAACCTTATAGAAAACTGCCATCTCCTTTTCGAAAAAGGAGGACTAAATATTATAAAATATTAAGTCAAAATTACGCCTTAGTTTACTATTTTTGCACACTATATTTAAAAGATGAATATGCGTAAATTTTGGGATAAGATGAAACTACATTGGGGAATTTCTAATAATTTCCAAGTGTTGATTATACTGTTAGTATTTGCATTGACAGGTTTCTCAACTCTGTATGCACATAATGGTATCGATTATATTTTAGGGGTAGAAGAACACCATCATTTTCTGATAAAACTTGCCGTATTTCTGATATTAGTAATGCCTATTTATACTGTATTGCTTTACGTATGGGCGGTAGTACTTGGGCAACGAAAATTCTTTACTAAGTTTATAAAAGTAAAGATAAGGTTACTTACTGGAAAGAGATTTAGGTAATTATTAATTCCTAATTCTCCATTCCTATAATTCCTCCCCACACAGTTTACAATACTCCGCATCATCATCATGATTTTCGAAATTGCAGTTGCTACAAACCTGTGTATTTCTTCTATTTTGCTTGCTAGAGTTTATTATTTCTGAAGTGATAATGCCCGATGGAACAGCAATTATAGCATAACCAAGTAACATTATTACTGATGCTATTGCTTGCCCTAAAGTGGTTTGCGGAGCAATGTCGCCATAGCCCACAGTAGTAATAGTTACTATAGCCCAATATATACTCTTAGGAATACTACTAAATCCGCTTGCTGCATCTTCTACTATATACATTATTGATCCCATAATTGTAACAATAAGAACAATAAAGAAAAAGAACACCGCAATTTTGTGTCTACTGTTTTTAAAAGAATCTAGTAACAGTCTTGATGCTCCTAAAAATTGCATTAGTTTTAATACCCTGAATACTCTAAGTAGTCTCAAAATACGAATAATCATTAGGAAATGGGAGCCAGCAAGGAATAAACCTATATATGTTGGTAATACACTCAATAGGTCAATAATACCATAAAAACTGAAAATATATTTTTTTGGTTTTATGGTTGTCCATATCCTTAATAAATATTCGATACTGAAAACAATGGTAAAAAACCACTCTGCGAATAATAATGTCTTTGGATAATTATTATGAATTTCGGGGACACTGTCTATCATTACTACGCCAACTGAAAGTATAATAAAGATTAATAGAATCACATCAAATAGTTTCCCCTTAGATGTATCGGCCTCAAAAATAATATCATGAAGCTTATAACGTAATCCTCGATTTTGTGTTGGCAACATATTATTTGTTATTAAGGAGTTTATGAATTTCAATACATTCTTTTGCTTCTTTTACATCATGCACACGTAGTATGTCGGCGCCATTTTGTAGAGCCACCATATTGGTTGCGGTTGTAGCATTTAGGGCATTCTCAGCCGTTATGTCTAGAGGTTTATATAACATTGATTTCCGAGATATGCCTACCAATATAGGACCTTCAAGAAACTCAAAAGTCTTTAGTTGTTTCAATAACTTATAATTATGCTCCTGTGTTTTTCCAAATCCAAAACCTGGATCGTAAATAATATCATTTACTCCCAAAAGATTTAGTTTTGCGCGCTGCTGCGACATAAAGAAAAGAACATCTTTTACAACATCATTATAATGTGGATTTTCTTGCATTATATCTGGTCTGCCGCCAGTATGCATTATTATATATGGTATATTTATTTCTGAAATTGTATTAAACATATTTTTATCAAATACACCTCCAGAGATATCATTAATAATATGTGCGCCAGAGTTATATGTGGCTTTAGCTACCTCAGAGTGCCAAGTGTCGATACTAATAATTGCATTAGGAAAGTTATTACGAATAGTTTCTAATGTGGGAATAATGGTATCTATTTCGTGCTTAATTCCCATTTCTTTTGAACCAGGTCTAGTACTTTGAGCTCCAATATCTATAAAATCAGCACCTTGCTTAAGCATTTTCTCTACCTGCAATAGTTGCTGTTTGTCCGATGTGTATTTCCCTCCATCATAAAATGAGTCCTCAGTAATATTTAATATTCCCATTACCTTAGGCGTTTCAATAGTGAAAATATTACCTCCGATATTAAGTGTTTTGCTCTTTGGAAATAGGGTAGTTGTGTGCATAAAATGTTCTTTGATATTTATACAAAGATATGGAAAATAGTATGATTTAGAAAATAGATAATATTTGTATTATTCAATAGTGGTTTTAGTTTTTACTTTTACAGATTTTTATGTTATATAAATAAATAATTGAATATATTAAAATATAATTTAAAGCTCTGATATCTTGATATATATATTGCTATTATAAATATTGTATCGTTATTAATAAAATTAGTAAATCAAATATTAATAGATAAGTTTTTATGGAAATACCTAATATAATGTTAGCTTTGCAGTCTTAAATATCTAGGTAATAATATGAACGATATAATGAGTTTTATTAATAGTAGATTTTCGAATAAGATGCGTAATTTAAAAGCATATACTGCTTTATCTATTCCGTTTATTCTGGTTTTTGTACTATTAAGGCTATACGATTTTATTAATGTTTATAGTCATTCGGAATCCCTTATGAGCTTTGGAGAACTAATAAAATCATTGGGTATGGATTTTATGCTAGCAATGGGTTTCTCTGGTTTAGGGTTTATTGTTTTTATGTTATTGAGCGTATTCTCTTTTCGCTTGTCGAAGGTGGTTTTTTACATCGTTTTTTCTTTAATAATTGGTCTATATATTGGCTTTCTCCAATATTTTAATAATGTATTAGTTCCATTAGATCAAGTTGTATTTATTTATGATTATAACGATATTGTAAATATTGCAATGGGCTCTGGTACAGTTGGTATAATGGAAATACTAGTTTTTGTTATCTCTTTGCTTAGTTATTTTTTGGCGAGCTATTATTTATCAAAAATTAGTATCTCTAGTTATTTATCTGCTTTTTATGCATTCTTAATTATTGGAGCGGGAGCTTCTACCAATGTATATATTGTTAGTCAGGTGCAATTTCCTGATGAGCTATCTTATTATTGTAATGCTAATAAGTTTGTTTATTTTGTGAAGGCAGTAGCTGATTATTCTAAATCGGAAAAAGATATTGATGTATTGGAAATAAGTAAATACACAATACAGTATCGCAAATTAGATAGGTCAGCTAAGAAATACGGATCAGCTTTATATCCATTTTATTATAATAATGATTTTGAGAGTACTCTTTCTAAGTATTTTAATCCATTGCCTGAAGGGGAAAAACCTAATATAGTTATGATTATAGTAGAGAGTTTATCTACTACAGTTAGTGGTAAATATACGATTAACTATTCTTTCACCCCATTTATTGATTCACTAGCAGAGCATAGTTTGTATTGGCGCAATTGTTTTTCTACGGCAGAGCGTACTTTTGGAGTGCTGCCAGCTTTATTAGCATCTCTGCCACCAGGCAAAGAGGGTTTTACGGAGCTAGAGCAACCTTATCCTACATTTAAATCGTTTCCTAATATGCTAAAAAATAATGGCTATGCTACTCATCAATTTTATGGAGGTTGGCCAGGATTTACTCATATGGATGACTTTGTAAATGCTGCAGGTATTGATAGTATTTATTATGATTTTCCTGATTATGAGAAAATGCCAAGAAGTGCTTCAGGCCATACTTGGGGTTATGGTGATAATGTGTTGTTTAAAGCCGCAGAACCATTTATTAATTCCGATACTGCTTATTTCGATCTGTACTTAACTTTGAGTACTCATTCTCCCTTTGCTACCACAGAGCCTGAGTTATTAAAATCTTATACCGATAGTATGATACAATCGGTTGAGAACGATGAGCTTAGATTAGCTCTGCTGAAGAGATCCGAAAAGCTTAAGTCATTTGTAGTATTGGATAATGAGTTGAGATTGTTTTTTAAAAGATATAAAAAACGTCCAGAATATAATAAGACAATCTTTATTATTACAGGTGATCATAATGGAGTAATTTTTAAGGGTAAAAATAGTATTGGTAAATATAGTGTTCCTTTAATAATTTATAGTCCATTATTAAATACTCATCAAGAGTTTGGAGGCGTAGTTACTCATAATGATGTTTCTCCTTCACTTCAAAATTTATTATACAATAAGTATAATTTAAAGAGTAGTGCTACTGCTCACTCTATTGGGGTTCAGTTAGATACCTCAGTAGCTTTTCATGCAAATAATAGGTATTTCCCAATGCGAAATTCTCGCGAGCTGAACGAATATATCTATGGAAAATACTATTTGAATGAAGATTTATTATATGAACTACACGATACTATGGAGATAGAACTTATTGATGATGAGCCTTTAAAAAGAAAAATGCAGAAAGAGCTTGAAGAATATCGAAAGCTTCAAAATCATGTGGTAAATTCAAATATTTTAATCTCGCCAATGGATTTATATTTGGGAGAGGATAAATAGTAATTATAGTGCGCTAATGGGATTTTCGTTAATTTCTTCACTATCTACAATTCCATCTTTTAGGCGAATAATTCTATGAGTATGCTCCGCAATATTTTCTTCGTGAGTTACTATTATTACAGTATTGCCAGCTTTATGAATTTTTTCAAATAATCCCATTATATCAATAGAGGTTTTTGAGTCGAGGTTACCAGTAGGCTCATCGGCAAGTATTATAGAAGGACTATTAACCAGAGCTCTAGCAACGGCAACGCGCTGCCTTTGTCCTCCAGATAATTCATTTGGGCGGTGATCCATTCTGTCGGCCAACTGTACCTGCTCTAATACTTCAATAGCCCTTGCAATACGCTGTTCCTTAGGTAGTCCTGCATAAACTAGTGGGAGCATTACATTCTCTAGGGCTGTAGCGCGAGGCAGTAGATTAAAAGTCTGAAAAACAAATCCAATTTCTTTATTACGAATTTCAGCTAGTTCATTGTCGGTATGCTTGCTTACGTTTTGGTCATTAAGAATATAAGAGCCTGCAGTAGGAGTGTCAAGACAACCAAGTATATTCATTAAAGTAGATTTTCCAGAGCCAGAAGTACCCATTAAACTAACATATTCGTTTTTGCGGATATTTAAATCTATACCATCAAGTGCTTTTACAAGCTGTGTTCCTACCTGAAAGTACTTCTTAATTCCAGAAATTTCTATAATATTCATAATTCAATTTGTCTTAACTAATATAGTTTTGAGGCTTCAAAGGTAGTTAAATATGTATTAAGATAATTTCAATTATTATAGTATTTTTTTGTATTAATCTACTTGCTAAATATTCTCTGAGAGTTATGCTCGGCAATAGCAATAAGTCCGTAGTAACGGACCAAAAGCTCGGAAAACCCCTTCTTTCCGAGCTTAAACGGGCAAAAACTTAATAAAGTGAGTTAAAAAAAAGTCCGTTATTACGGACTTTGCCCTCGGAAAAACAGTTAAGGATAAAGAGTTGAA
>JAOZPM010000012.1:0-5674 GCA_029932765.1 Bacteroidales bacterium
GACTATGTGCGGTGTTTATATTAATCATTGATGGTACTCCTCGCTCCCACTGATTAATCAGTGTATCTGGCATCCAAAGGTCAGAGCCTTCAAAGTCGTCGCAATAAGCAAGATTTACTACTGCCTCACGGAATATATCAAAAAACAATGTATCGTTGAAGTTATTGCTATCTCCTGTTAGGGTTGTATAAGCTGTAATATGGTTCATTCCATCATTAAGCGTTATATTACCCATAGAAACATCTACTGAATCACGTGGCTGAATTGTTGCAGTATTATAAGTATAGGTAGTACCAGCTATTCCATTTAATGTATAGTCAATATCTACTGTAGTTATAGGGTCTGAACCATAGTTGCGTACTCGTGTTATTAATGGTAGTACTGATGTTGATACGGTATTATTTAAGCCTACTAATAGCTCAACTCCCGCATCATTAGGAATAGGATCCATTACTCGAATACGATAATCTTCAGTCTCTCCATAAGAATAGGTGCCACATGGTGTTGTATTACCAGCATTACCGCCTCTATTCATTACAACTCTCATTGTAGTTAAACCTGGCATTGCTAGATAAGGTATAAATAATTGACCCGACATTGTGCCTGTTGGTACAAATCCACCTGCAAAAGCTAGCTCATTTGGTTCATCAAAATCACCATCTCTATTGAAATCGATATATACATGTACCCATACAGCTCCTGTATAAGCAGAAGTTGCCGCTCCACTAATTGTTAGTGGATATATTACTCCTGGGCCTATTAATGCTGGAGCATAATCAGTATAATCACTATACATCTTATCTGCTACTGTATCGGTATGAGACCAGTTACTTCCTATGGAAATACCTGTCATCTCAGCGTAAGTAGTGTACAATGCTCTACTTATACAATACTCAGGGAAAGTGTTTCCTATATTAATACTAATAGTATCATTCAATGCCGTAGCATCTCCAGTAAGACTGGTATATGATATAATATTGAATGTGTCTATTGAACTTAAGTCAGCCGTTTGTGAGAAAGTATAGGTAACAGTATCACCAGATACTATTGGACCAGGAACCGTCTCATTAATAACGGTACCACCATCAAGAGTATAGCTAACAGGAATATTTGATTGAGAATTTATTCCAAAGTTTTTAACCATAATAGATACATCCTCATTACTAGTTTTATAAAAACCATCAACTGGATCTACAAAACTAATTACACCAACATCTGAAGCACTTTGTCCTCCTACAGTTACATATACTGGCACTCTTGCACTAGTACATCCGCTAGGAATTATCATAAATTTAGTATTTGGAATATAACTAATTATGGTTCCATTAACAGGATTAATAGGGTCTGGGTTAGTAGCATCACTATAGTAATAGATACTTCTGGTATTAACCATTTGAGTACATAAGAACTCATCAAGACTAGAATGATAACCAGGAGTGTTTTCATCAAACCCAACTACTAAATTACTATTTCCATCATATATAAATGGAACATCTAAATCAAATGTTATCCAACCAGCTGTGGTGGTAGTATTAAGTGTTCCAGAGAACACTAAGGTAAGGTCATTATAAGCTACCCAGTCATTCGATGAGGTAAACGCGTTTTTATTAGTAACACCCATATAAATATCTATTGCATCTCCAGTAATTGAACTATTTCCATTATAATAATATGAGATAGAAGTTATTTTACCAGTTATATCAGCAAGATCAGCTGGCGTAAATATACTTTGAGAATATGTATAACCATAAAACATCTCTAAAGGTATATGTTGATTATCTGCTGTTCCTGTACCAATAATTACATCTCCTCCAGCTCCACCAGATATTGCTAATACTCTAAATGAATCACTAGCATATAAATATGGTGTTAAATAATTGCTTCCTTCTCCTAGTAATGTTGAAGAAGTGTCAGTCTTATACCATTGTAGTGTAGCCACTGAAGTAGCTTCTAATGTTGCCTTAGTTCCATAAGGTGTGGAAACAGGTGAAACTACAATAGGTGAATTTGGGGTATACATTGACAAGACATTTGTATAGGCAGTGTCATTATAATTTACATTATCACCAGTATAATTAACCCATGCAGTAATAGTATATAATGAGTCTACTTGACTAGTATTTGTAAAATCAACTAAGGCAGCAAATTCATAAGAAATACTATCACCAGGATTTAGTACTGATGTAAAGCTCTCTGTAATTACAGTAGCTCCAACACCAAAATCAGGCACATAGTTTAAACTAATTAAACCTGTTGCGCCAGGAGCGTTAATTGTATCAACACCAATATTCTTTAACCAAACCACAACAGTGTCTGTTGTTATTGTACATCCACCTTCAATATCTTCAACCTTTGTAAGAAATGCATCCCTTACTGGTGTACCAAAGAAATTCTGACATTGAACATCGTTAGAGGTATTATTATCACCCGTTACTACTCCTGTAACGCAAATAGTTCTACTACCTGCAGGGGAAATAAATGGAGTTAATGCTACTGTATCCGTTTGACCTACTACAAGTGTATCGCTCA
Organism: Bacteroidales bacterium; assembly: GCA_029932765.1. Lineage (GTDB taxonomy): Bacteria > Bacteroidota > Bacteroidia > Bacteroidales > UBA1556 > UBA6267. The sequence continues at coordinate 2,530 of JAOZPM010000012.1, forward strand.
TGAAAGAGTTAATAACATTACTACTTCCACTAATTAAATAATCAATCTGATATCCAAATATAGTATCTGTACCGTTATTCTTAATAACAGCATAAAGTGGATAAGTAGTGAATTCTTGAGTATTAGAAGGAACTTGTAGTATTTCGTATATTGCCATATCTATTGGTAAAAGGTCAACCTCATGAGCTCCTATTGTAGGGGCATAAGTCGATCTTATTTTACCATCAATATCATCAGTAATACTAGGGACAATTTTTGCCAAACCTGCTAACTGAGGTGAATACATATGTAAATCTGTATTAGAAACAAAATGCTGATCTCCAAATACTGAATGAGTAGCTTTACCTGGGGCAGCAGTTATTAAACCTGCTAGGTCACTCACGTTTCCTCCTGCATAATATGCCATATTTGCACTAGTAGAATAATGAGAATTATAATCCATCTCTACTATTCCTAAATCGTTACTCACATATACGGTATATCCTAATGAGTCACGCAAAATATTATTTGCAAAATGGAAATCAGCAGCTACATTAGATACTATAAGATAGGCAGCCCTAGAAGTTGCAGCTCCAGCTGTAATATTTACAGAATTATAATATACATCTAAAAATACTGGATTACTTACATATATTCCATAATTAGACCCTGTACCAGAAGTAATAGAAATCATATTATTAGCAACTAATCCTCTATGAGATGCGGTGCCTACATAAGTCCCTATTAACATTCCATATTTATAATTAGAAGGGGTGAATTTAAGTGTATTGCCAATAATTCGCATTTCATTATAACTATAGTACATATAAATTCCATATCCATAAACTGAATTTGCACCATCTATAAGTGTATTGCTTTCAATTTGTATAGAATCTTGATAATATCCATAAATACCATAATAATAGAATCCCTCTATTAAGTTATCCTTTATAATATTTCCAATCTCTGGAGTAGTTGTACTCATTCCTCTTAAGTATAGAGAATAATATCCATTCTTAATATGATTGTTTTCAATAGTAGTATAAGCATCATCGCCACCACTAGAGTATATACAACGAGCATAAGAAGATGTAGAGGCTACTGATTCAATAATATTATTTCTAAAGCTACTATGCTTAGAACCATTTCCTATTTCTACTACTCCTAAGTAAGTACCCGTTCCAACCTTAATTGTCATATATTGGAATGTTATATAATCAACACCATCAAGTTTAAGCACATAGTTATCAGCGTTAACTGTAGGAGTAAATCTAAGAGTTACTTTAGTACTGTCTAAGGTTCCACTTTGGAAAGTAATAGTGTTTATAGCACTAGTACCATTAATTTCTGGTATATCAACTTGCTCATTATAAACGCCATTATCTACATTAAATAGAACAGCACCATCTACACCACCTGCGTCAAGAGCTGCAACAGCAGCACTAAATGAAGGAAAATCAAAGATAAAACCTCCAGCTGTGTCGCCAATAGTATAAGTACCATGTAGCGCTGCAATAACATTTGCGTAAGCAGTATCATTAGTATTTATTGTATCTGGTACACTATTTGGATTTGTAGACCAAGCACTTATTTCATAACCTCCACCATTAAAACTAATTGTATCTATAGTTATAGTATCATTAGTTTGGTAAGCCAGAGTTCCTGTCCAGCTATAAGTTCCTCCAACTACATTGTCTATTGCATATACAATATCCAAAGATGTAAGATCAGCTGTACCATAGTTCAGAAGGTCTACCTTAAGTTCGTAATCTGTATTTCCACTAATATTACCTATAGGTTCAACAATAGCGCCTATACTTGCATCTATTGATGGTATATTTTCTACTATTACTGTCACATCGGTACGATTGCTACTATAACAACCTTGACCTACAGCCGAAAGCTTTATATTTGGACGTACTGAATATGCTGTAGCAAAAAGAGCAGTATTAGCACAAACACCAGCTTGATCAGCATGTGAATTCAAACTAGAGGCAAATGTAGTTGCCGTTTGCTCCACTGAAGCATTACCACTACCAACATAGCTACTGTTATTGGAACAGATTTGAACTACAATATTTGAAACACCATCCCAAACATAAGGAGCAGTAAAATCATGAGTATTCCAACCTAAAGTTGGCATAAATGCATTATTAGTATATACTGCAGTAAGGTTTGTAATCCACGTTGCTAGAGCTGCGTCTGTAGTGCTTCCTATCTTAAGTTCATAATTAGCAAGAATTGGTACCGCATTTAAAGCTATTACATTAAATGCTACCGACATAATTGGGCCACCATTTATTCCTGCTGCATTCAATTCTGATGCTAAAATTAGATATTGGTCTTTATTTCCCCAATACCAGTTTGCATATGGTGTAGGGTAACTACTTGCGGCATTAACTCCTGTTCCTGTACCTATCTGCACTTCCATATTACCACTACCGGCTCTATCAGACACCCAATAAGTAGTAGTATCATATAAGTTAGGAGTAGTATATGCTGTATCGTTCCAAAGCTCTACAGTATCTGTAGTATTTGCCCACCAATAAGGGTTATTACCTACAGCATAAAGTGTAGCCATTTGACCATAATTTACCGTATCGTCCGTTGCATAAATATCAGCAGGAACATATCCTGATAATATTTCAACAGAACCAGTAGTATCATTAGCTTGAACCATGTCGTTTGTTAAAGTTCCCCAGCCTCTAAGTACATAAACAGAATCTTGACCAAAGCTCACTACATTCATATCAAGAGTAGTAGTAAATGTATAATCAAGAGTGTCACCAGCTAAAATAGTAGCTGTAACTGCCTCTGTAATTGCCGTAGCATTTTCAAATTGATAAGAAGCGTCAAATCCACTAATATCAGAAGTTCCCAAGTTACGATAACGTATTGTTACCGACTCGGTAGTCAAGCCACATCCTCCAATAGGACCTAATACCTCTATGGCCATAATATCCCAAGGTGCCGCATCAAATTCATAAGCTCCTATATCTGGGGTTTGTGCATCTCTAGCATTACCTTCTATATCGTCAGTAACAATTGCCAATGGAGTACCTACATCATTCAATAAGTTATTATTTATTCTAACACCAGTAATTGCAGTATTAAAATAAGGATCAATGGAAACAACATTAGTTGCTCCGCTTGCTGTAATCCAATC
>JAOZPM010000012.1:5684-15824 GCA_029932765.1 Bacteroidales bacterium
CCTAAATAAGCAAATGGCTGACTACCTTCATAATTATAAAGGTTATTATAACTTGAACTCCATAAACTAGTATCAACATTATTAACATAATACATATAACCCTCTGCATTATTCACAAGGTTATTATTTACAATATTTACAGACTGAGTTATTCCTGCTGTTCCATCATATAAAATTATATTAGCACTATTTGAACTTAAACCAAAGAAGTAAACTGAGTTATTATATACGTTAACATTTTTTGATTCTTGAACAATAATACCCGCCGAAAGTGTAGTTCCACTACTTAATACTCTCAAATTTAAAGCATTATTATATACCATAGTAGGCGATAATGAATCAAAATCACAAAATGTAAATCTAATAGCATAAATGCCATTAGACATTGTAGTTTTAATGCTATTATTGAAAACAGTTGCTGTACCTCCTGTTGCTCCTAATAAATATATTCCATGAAATGTTGCTCCATTAATAGTAGTATCTCCTACTATTGTGTTTTCTGTAACTAGAGCAGACTTAGAATTATTTAGTTGAATAGCGGTTGCAAAAACACCTTCGATAATATTATTACTTACTATCCAGTTTTGTCCGATAGAATCAGCTGCAATATTAATAGCTGTATTACCACCAAACATTTTATTATTGGTAATTATAATTGTATCACCAACATTACCTATTCCTAAAACTAATGCCATACTATTATCATCAATAATACTAGTATGAGTATTCATGATAACATTATTGGTTAAAGTAAGATTTGAAACATAGTTATCAAGTACAAATGTACGAGCAAAAATAGAATCCTTAGCTTCAAAAGTAATATCTTTAAAAATAATATTTGAAGTTCCATCAAGCTTTACTACAAAATTGTCTGTTGCATCATTTGCTCCATAAGCAAGTGTTACAGTAGAACTATCTCCTGAGGCTGACTGGAATATAACTGTATTTGTAGTTGAAGAACCAGAAATATAGCCTAAATCAAGTTGCTCGGGATATACACCATCAGCAACATTAATTACTACTGGCCCATTAATACCACACTGCATAAGTGCTAATTGAGCGTCAGAAAAACTAGTAAAGTTTGTTAATCCACTTCCTAGTGGGTCTATTGTATAAGTACCACTCAACACACTATAACACACAAAGAAATTATACGTTGATGTATCATTAACAAAGTTTTGATCAAGAACGCCATTAGGCATTGATGTCCAACTTGTGATTGAATAACCACCACCCGCTAAGGTAAGGTTTCCAATATTAACAACGCTATCTCCTGTAGGAATTAATTGACCTGAATAAGCTAGTGTAGTTTGAGCAGCGCCATTAAGCGTCCAATTGATATCTGCAGAAGTTATTGTATCGCCACCAAAGTTATGAAGATTTACATCTACATCAAAAGCTGTATTAGCAATTGTTCCTACAGTAGGACTCGTGATTGCAGAAATACCAGCATCATTAGTTAATGAAATTCCCTCACCAATCTTAATATCATCAATAGCCATATCTGATGTATAACTAGTTCCTGTTGTACCATTAAATCTAAACTTAAAGTCAGCAGTATTATAAGATGATAAATCCACAACAACTTCTGTCCATGGATCAAGTTCATCAGTTTGATATTGGCCTGATAGGTAAACTACACTATTTGTCCAATTTCCTCCACTATAAATATCCAACTGTAGACTTCCCATTGTAGCACCATACATATGATATCTAAACGACATCATTGCATTATTTACTGAAGTTAGGTTGTAATTTGCACTCTCTATAGATGCAAGTTTTAAAGTATAACCACTTGACTCTGTATAAATATACTTAGTACCTTCATGCGCGCCACTAGGACCCGTAGCAACAGAGCCCGTTGGTCCATTCAATAATGTCCAATCCATACCATCAGTTGTACTTTGAGTCCATGTTGTTGGAATTCCAGCTTCAAAACCTTCAGAGTATACTATATTACCAAGGCCTGGCATATATACAGCTCTAATAATAAATGTGCTATTATCAGGAGCGATACCTACATTACTTGCAAATGAAGCGTCTGTAGCTATTATTTTATAATGAATTTCTCTACCAAAACCATAAAAAGGAATACTTGCTACAAATGAATCAGTTACTGCTGTAGCTATCATAGGTATTGTATCAACAAGGCCACCATTTGACGTTAGGGCTATATATACAGAATCAATACCAGAGGCATCAAATATACGAGCCTTAATCAAGTAAGGTGTCGTTTGATGATAAATAGTATCTGCTGCAGGAGATAATAAACTTATTGTAGGAGGTATCATTTCAGATACATCTGCATTAACAACAATACTATCCAAGAACCAACCAGCTCTGCCCATAGCACCAAGGTTATTACCATCAACAAGAGTGAATCTTATTTTTACGTTTGCTGAATTTGCTGCTAGGTTTGAAATATCAAAACTTTCATGTCTCCACCAACTTGGTTGTGGAACTGCAGCACCATTTGCTGGATCCCATAATAAACCATAGGAAGCTTCCGTAAATCTGTTTCCAATATTCCCATATTGTCCAGAGCCTAAATAATTACCACCAGTAGTGCGTTGCCATGTTGCTCCATTATCATTAGATACTTCAATAAAAGCACTATCAAATAATTCAACCTTACAAATATGGTCGAAATCTAGATAAATACCATATTTACCTATGGTACTAAAAGACGCCGTAGTTGTAAGCCATGTTGTATCTCCTTGAGTAATAAAGGCCGAGTCACTTTTTAATCCTTGACTTGCCAACCTTGTATTAATACCCCAAGAAGAACCACTTGTACTATTCGAGTTAGATGTATTTAGGCCTATAGTTGCGCCTTCAAAATCCTCAGTGAAAACTTGCGCTTTAACCGAACCGATAGCTGTTGCTATAAACAAAACAACAATGAGTAATACTTGTTTCATAATATGTTTGTATAAATTAATAAAAATTGATTTTGTGTAATTTTTTGTTCAATATCTTTCGATAATGCACCATTGACAATACAAAAAGATTTAAGTTGCTAAAAATATAAGTTTTTTTTAAAATACACAACTTTATTAATACAATAAAGATTGCTTTATGTGTTAGAATTTAAACAAATCACCCCTTTTCCCAAAACACTTTTCACATAAACACATAAATATTAACAACTATGGGGGTCTCTGTTAGTTTTTGTAATAATGGGCTTTTCTGATAATAAAATAACACTCTGTCATTAATTAAAATCACAATCTACTTTCTAAAAGTGATTAAGCCTGCCATTGCAAAAATCTATAACTCCTTATGGGCAGGATAATTTTGGCAGAATAAAAAGACCCATTGCAGTAATTTTCCAGGAAAAATATTAGGAATATCAGATTTATAAAAATAGATTTAACCTGTTTTTAACAATACAATTTGCTGCTAAAAACAACACTATTCTAAGTAATTATTAATAGTAATTATTAATTTAAAAATGTAAAATCAAAAACTGTACTTTTATAAAAATAAAACGCAGCTTTTTTTGAATACTTATAAAATTGCATTTTTGGTATCACTGATACTTTTGTCAACCTCTATAATTGCACAAAAGCAAACTTCTGTACACACAAAAATAGTTTATAATATTAAGGACACCGTTTTCCTAGATAGTTTAGTTTTACCAAATACTATTTCGATAAAAGATGCAAATAACAATACTCTAAACAAGAGTAGCTATACATACTTTGCCAAGAACCATGGCGTTAAAATAAATTCTAAAAATGAAATCACTCCTCTAAGTATAGAGTATAGGATATTCCCTTTGGATTTATATGCAGAGTATTCTCACAAAAAATGGATTAATAATCCCAAAAAAGGAAATACAGAAGTGGATTTTTTCAGCTATTATAAAAAGCAAAATAATAACAGCCGATCTTATCTTGGATTAAACAATTTTCAGAAAGACGGTAGTATTTCCAGGACAGTATCGGTGGGCAATAGTCAGAATTTAAGTGTCATGTCGCATATGAATTTACAAATTGCAGGAAATATTTCTCAAGATCTTGAATTAATAGCCTCAATCTCTGATGATAATATTCCAATACAACCCGATGGTAATACACAGCAATTACAGGACTTTGACAAAGTATTTATTCAGTTAAAGCACAAAAACGGGCAAATAACTGCTGGTGATTTTGAGATGAGAAATCCCAAATCAAATTACTTACGATATCATAAAAAAGCTCAAGGAGCAAATGCTAGTGTAAATCTTAAATTAAACAATAATAAAACACTAAATGTATACGGGGGCATTGCTTTAAGTAAAGGAAAATATGCCAGAAATAATATTACCTCAATAGAGGGAAATCAAGGGCCTTATAAACTGAGTGGAGCAAATTTTGAAAGAGCAATCATAGTATTATCTGGTACTGAGAGAATATTTATTGATGGAAAAGAAATGCAAAGAGGGCAAAATTACGATTACGTAATTGACTATAATACAGCTGAAATCACTTTTACTCCTAAGGTGCTAATAACAAAGGATAAACGCATAAGTGTAGAGTTTCAATATTCGGTACGCAATTATGCCCGCTACCTTGCAAATGCTGGCTTTGATTTTAGCACTAATAAAATTAAAATAGGTACTCACTATTATACCGAAACTGATCTAAAAAACCAAGCTCTTGATCAAGAGTTAAGTGATGCCCAACTTCAATTATTGTATGGTATTGGTGATAGTTTGCATAAAGCCATTAGCCCATCTGCAGATAGTATTGCATTTAATGGAAATGAGGTTTTATACAAAAAAATAGATAGCCTAGGCTACGGCTCTATTTATGTTCACTCAATTTCAAAAGATAGTGCATTTTACCGATTATCATTTTCTTTTGTAGGAGTAGGTAAAGGAAATTATATTCAAATAAAAAGTATGGCAAACGGCAGAGTTTATAAATGGGTAACTCCAGTAAATGGCATTCCTCAAGGTGACCACGAACCTGTTGTGATGCTAATTACGCCAAAGAAAAAACAAATGCTAACAACTAAACTAGAATATGAAATAATAAAAAATACCATAATAAAAGCTGAATTGGCAATAAGCAATAATGATCTGAATTTATTATCGCCATATAATGATGAAAATAATACAAACTACGCTTATAAAGTTGGTTTTGAAAACAAAATAAATATTGGACAGAAAGCTAATTGGCAAATATTAAGTGAGGCAAATTATGAATATATTGATAAGGATTTTACTCCCATTGAAAGATATAGAGATATTGAATTTAGACGCAACTGGAATTCACAAGAAATAATTAATGGTAATCAGCAAAAAATTGATGCTACTATTTCTTTAAAAGATAATAAATCTTCATTATTTAAATACGATTATCAGCAATACTGGACCGGTGATAATTATGATGGTAAGAAAAACTCACTTATGGCAAATACTGATATTAATAATTGGAAATTTAGATCAAAAGTCACCTATACTTCAACTAAAGAATTAAACATAAACACAAGTTTTTTGCGTCATAATATTAGCCTACAGAAAGAGTTGTCATTTATTACCATTGGAGTAACTGAGGATGCTGAAAATAATAAATTCACTTATATTAATAATGATTCACTTTATTTGAACTCATATAAATATCAGCAATATGAGGCTTTTATTCAAACTCCCGATAAATTCAATCATAATATTAGACTCCATTATAAACATAGGGACGATTATTCGCCGCATGCTTTTGAATTTAATAAATCAATGCAAGCAAATGAGTTTGGATTTGACTATAAACTTCTAAGAAATAAAAATAATAGATTAAATGTATCAGCCGATTATCGAAAACTTAGCATTATCGACACAATAAAAACTACAATTAAGCCCGAAAATACAATTCTTGGGCGAGTGGAGCATTTTTTAAATATTTACAAAGGGAGTGTGCAAGCATCAAGTTTTTATGAAATTGGCTCGGGAATGGAAAGTAGAAAAGATTATGCATATATAGAGGTTGCTGCTGGTCAGGGGGTATACTCTTGGAACGATTATAATAATAATGGGGTGAAAGAACTTAATGAGTTTGAAATAGCAATATTTAAAGACCAAGCAAATTATATAAGAATATATGTACCAAGCAACGATTATATAAAAACTTATAATAATACTTTTAGCACTTCCATAACTTTAAGCCCATCAAGAATATGGCGACAAAGTTCTTCAAAAATATTAAAAACAATATCAAAATTTGCTAATCAACTAGTCTATCGAAGTTCCATAAAAACATTAAACTCAAATTGGCAGGAATATGCTAACCCTTTTTACCATAATATAAATGACACTTCGCTTATGAGTATAAATACCTCCTTTAGAAATACATTTTATTTTAATAGAGGACATTCTAAATACGGTATAGACTATACTTATTTACACAATAATAATAAAGTATTGATGATGAATGGCTATCAGGGAAGAAGCAGGCATGAGCATCAAATAAAACTTCGTTGGAATATTAATAGAATATTTCTATTGCAATTGGAGGGAAATATGGGCGAAAAACTATCAATATCTGATTTTTATAAAGATAAAGAGTTTGATATAAAAAACAGAAAAACTAAAACTAAACTAAGCTATCAACCTAATAGAATATTGAGAATTTCGCTTCCTATAAGTATTGAATTTAAAAATAATAGCATAGACTACGGTGGAGAAAATAGCCAATCATATAAATTTGGTTTAAGTACAAAATATAGTTTACTAAATAATGGTAGCTGGACAGCCTCTGTTGAGTATATTAATATTAAGTATTCAGGATTAACAACTGGAGCTATTGCATTTGAAATGCTCCAAGGCTTTATGCCAGGGAATAACCTATCGTGGATTATAAACTATCAAAGAAATATTCTAAATAACCTCCAGCTTAATATAATGTATAATGGTAGAAAAAGTGAAGGCACAGATATAATTCATGTGGGAAGTTTACAATTAAGAGCATTTTTCTAAAATAATGGCAAAAAAAATAGTTCCTCACATTTAGTAAGGAACTATTTTTTGAGATTAAATTCTATTAATCGTACTTAAATCTTTTATGCTTCTTCTTTTGAATTCTTCTCCAAGCCCTATTACGTTTACGCATATTAATCTCTGTTGCTCCACCTCTACCACTGTCATAACGAGATTTATGACGATGTGCAGTAGCATATCTACCATCACTTCCAAAGTGATACTGAACTCCTACACTAAAATAAGTATAACCTTCTAGTCTTGATAAAAAAGTTTTATTATCGTATACGTGCGCATCTAGTTTATCAGAATTAATAGCATGTATACTACCTTCTAGATTAACGCTAATATTTGAGCCCACATAAAATTTTACGCCTAAGGCTGTAGTAACAATAGTTTCGGTCATTGGAATATAATCCCCACCTTCGCTACTAGGCTTTCCAAAACCATTTGTACCAATAGGGTATTTCCCACTAACATCATCGGTTGTATATTTCCATGATCTAGATTCAGACATGCCAATACCTAAACTATAATATACTGTATGATTTCTTCTACGGTTAATTCCAAATATTAAATTACTAAGATTAGCTACACCAGACAAACTGTATTCAAATATTTTTGCTTGAAACCACTTATTGTTTTCAGCCTTTGTCCCTTGCAATTCGCCATATTGTATACTACCCGTAAGACCAACATAAGGTCCAAACCACTTATCTAATACAATACCGCCCATAAAGCTAGCATTTTGATAAAAATATTTACTAAAAGGAGTACTCTTAATAGCATTCCCTTCATTAATATCTCCAAAAAAACTTGTTCCTCCAAAATGAACACCTAATGCCCAATCAGCTCCGTAAGGATTATAGCGTTTTGCGCTTAAATCAACAGTACTTACTAATAAAACAGTAAAAAGTAATATGATTCTATAATTCATAATAATTTTATTTTTTCAACTCTGTAATTCTAATTAATTGATTTTTTGTGTTTAATCAAGCTATAAAATTCAATTAAATAATAAAAGCAACAATAATACAGCACAAAGATATACATAATTTATTATTGTCCTAAAAAAAAAATTATTTATTTTAACTAACTTTTTGAAGACATATAACTTACGGTTTTATTACTAATTATTATGTTTGACTTCAAAAAAAACCTATAACATATATTAATATTTATTATCAGATTTTCGCAATAATCATACTGTAGTCGAGACAAACTCATCTTAATGATGTGTTATTGGGGGCTAAATATATTAAATTATACTACTATAAACTATTAACTACTGTAAATCATTAACTTACGTATATAAAAGCTTACCGGAACGCACAAATTAATAGATTACAAATTATGTATATATATAGATTATTACAATCTTAGAAATTATTATATTAATGGGAGTATAAAGAATAAATTGGATCCCTACTCACCCGTACTTAAACAATAATAAAGGAGTTAACGAGTAAAAAAGCATTATCTTCGCCGCAATATATTACATTAATATTATGATTAAAAATCAAGAACACTTAGAGCATTTAGAAGGAAATAACAAACGAGAAAAGGTTGAAAATATGTTTGACAGTATCGCTGAAAAATATGATTTTTTGAACCATTTTCTTTCCTTTGGCATAGATTATTATTGGCGAAATAAAGTGTTGAAAATAATAAAAAGTCGGAAGCCCGAATCCATATTGGACATTGCTACAGGTACTGGCGACCTAGCAATAGTTGCTAGTAAAGCCAAGCCAAAAAAAATTGTAGGTATTGACATTTCGCAAAACATGCTTAATGTAGGTATCGATAAAGTAAACAAAAAAGGTCTTGGTAATCTCATTACCCTTCAGCAAGAGGACTCCGAAGATTTATCTTTTGACGACAATACTTTTGATTTGGCAATGGTGGCATTTGGTGTTCGCAATTTTGAGAATCTTGAAAAAGGTCTTTCAGAAATAAAGCGAGTACTAAAAGATAATGGCGTTCTTATTGTATTAGAATTTTCGCAACCTCGTAATTTCCCAATGAAACAAATGTATGGTTTCTATTCAAATAATATACTTCCTACATTTGGTAAAATTATCTCTAATGATGCTAGTGCGTATACATATTTACCCGAATCGGTAAAAAGGTTTCCTGCTTTTGAAGAATTTACCAAAATAATGGATAATGTAGGGTATAAAAATACTAGTTACGAATCTCTTACGTCTGGAATATCAAGTATATATATTGGCGAAAAATAATTAGGCAATACAATAACTAATTTTACGTTGATTGACTAAAATATGATGAAAAAAAACAAAATATTATTCTTCTTGGGGTTTATGTTGGCTATTGCTAATCTTAGTGCACAACATATGCCTAAAAATTTGCCAAATTATGATTATAAAAAATGGCATTTTGGATTTACTCTAGGAATGAATACTATGAATTTCAATATTTTTCCTGTTGACCAACAACAGTATATTGATACTATAATGGTAATACAACCATCATTAAGTCAGGGATTTAATATTGGTATTGTTGCCAATATGAAAATGGCAAAATATCTAGACTTACGATTTGTGCCAACATTAAGCTTTGGACAACGAAACCTGAATTATGTTATTAAAACTGGCCAAGGAGAAGAGGGAGAATATTCCAAAACTGTAGAAAGTACTTTCTTAGATTTTCCACTTACTGTAAAGTATAAGTCCAAACGATTTGAGGGCAACCTTAATAATATGAGAGCTTATGTATTGGCTGGCGGAAGATATAGTCTAGACTTAGCATCACAAAAAGATAAACAAGGAACTTCAGATGAGGTAGTATTAAAACTCAACCCTCATGACCTAATGGTTACTGGTGGAGTTGGTTTTGAGTTTTATTTAGCGTATTTTAAGCTTGGTGTAGAATTTCAGATGGCTTACGGATTAATTAATGTACTTGACGATAAAGCCACAATATACACTACTAATGTAGAAAAACTAACTAGCAGAATGGGTTGGATTACTTTCACCTTTGAGTAAATAATCAGGGTAAACGCACCTTAAATAACACCTCTATATACCAAATATTATTAAGGTAGTTCTAAAAGCTATCAAGTGCTTGCTACATTGCAAAAAATAATTCCAAAAAAGTCATCAAATTAAACCTGTCTGCCATCCCTCTCGGGAGGAAATCCGACAGGCAGGCGGATTAATCGA
>JAOZPM010000012.1:15924-33540 GCA_029932765.1 Bacteroidales bacterium
AACCTGTCTGCCATCCCTCTCGGGAGGAAATCCGACAGGCAGGCGGATTAATCGATGATAAAATTACGTCTTAAACTTACATATACAACTGTATATTACGATAGTAAAAGATACATAGTGGTTTGGTAACAAATAATACACTCCTGCCCTGGTAAACAATTAAAAAGGGTATCCAATTGCAAAATTTAGCGTATAAATTAATTTTGAATCTTTAGTCGTCATACTCCATCTTTGTCCTTTATCGTAGTATGGTTGATATATTGGATGCGCCACATCAAACCTTATCACTAAAAAACTTAGATCATACCTAATTCCATAACCAATATCAGCAGCTAACTTCTTATAAAAATTATTAAAATGAAATACACCTTCAGGCATTTGGTCGTTTGCCTTTAGTAAGAAGATATTACCCACATCAGTAAACAACGCCCCTCTTAAACTCGAACTTATTGGAAAACGGAATTCATAATTAAATTCAATTTTAATATCTCCTGTCATTTCAAAAGTTTTTGTATTGCTATTGAAACTACCAGGACCAAGGGTACCAAGGGTCCAAGCTCTTAAACTATTAGCCCCACCAATATAAAAACTCTTCTCAAAAGGAATAGCCACAGATCCAAATAAAGGTATTCCAATGCCAAAGTTTACCCTAAATACATTCATCATTGAGCCTCGTGCCATTGGTAAATAATAACGATAATCAGTACTAAGTTTAACAAACTGAGTATAGGGTAAGCCCATTACCCAATATTGCCCTGTTGTATCTTTAGTATTACCTATCAAATTGCTAGCTACTCCATAAGGAATTCCTCCAACATCAATTTTACCAAAGAAAAACTCAAAGGGTGTTTTTGATCTCCATTTTCTTTCATTATAAATAAATGAATAGCTCATTCCTAATACCAAGTGATCTTGATATGAATACTTAATTCGAGGATCCTCATAATTATCTATTATACTTTGAAAACTATCCGTAGGATTAATCTTAACCGAACTTACCTCCACGGGGTTAAATATTTGAGAAACATATTTATTAGTTATCCATGTATAACCAAAAGTTGAGCTAACAATATACCTTGAATAATCGGGTCTATCTTGAAAGTTATACCCAAGACCTATTCTAGTTTTAGGGTTAAAATATCTTGAGAAAAAGTTACTCTTTACAGGAGCCAAAAATCTAGGTATTTCAAGACTTACATTTGTTCCAAATTCAAAAGTATTAAATATTTTTAGTATCTTGTTAATATCATCATTGTCAGTATTTGTAACATTCTGAACCTCTAACGCCCCTCGAACACTAACATTTAAAACTTCGCCACCTTTAAATGTATTCCGAGTTATTATTGACACTCCCTGTTCAACACCAAAATCACCAGCTGTATTTTTTAATTCACTCTCGGTACTCAAACTAAATTTATCTGATTTTGAAAGTTCTACAATGCAATCTAATTCACCAAAATCTCCATTATCAACTTTAGTGTCTATAAAATTGATTTTTATATACTTATATATAGACAGGTTAAATAATGATTTATAAGAATAAGCCACATTATCTTCTTTATATATTCTTGTGGGTTTTAAGAAAATTGCATTTATTATACTCTTAGGGTTTACTGCAATTTTTCCATTATGTATAAAATAAAAGTCTAGGGAATCAATATTATCTACACTATACCTAACTATAGTAGTGTCTATTTTATTATCAGGGCCACTATTTGCTATTTCTGGATATATATAAATATTTCTAATTTTATACTGCTTACTTTTAAACGTCACAACACTATCACCCTTACTAACTCCTAGCGGCTTTATATTTAGCGATAAGTCTATCCGGTGCTCTTGAAAATTTGAATCAGCCGTAAATGAAATCTGTTTTTTAGAAAAATAATAAAAGCCTAGGTTTTTTAAATCTTCGGAGATTCGCGTTCTTTCTGCCTTTATACTGGCAGTAGTAAATATAACTCCAGTATCCAATTTCGACTTTTTCCAATCAGCCATTACAAACGACTTAATTGCCTTATTTTCTATACTAAAATCTATATTTCGTAGAGAATAAGGCTGTAAAGGATAAATATGGTATTTTACATTTGCCATTTTAAGCCCTTTTCTTAGGGTTATCTCTGATACAATTTCAGTATTATAATACCCTAGATTATGCATATGTTGAAGTATGTTTCTAGCTGTTGCATCTACTAATGTGCTATCATAAATTTCTGGAGGCTCACCAATTACATTACATAAAAATTTCTGTACTATACTACTATCTTTCATGGTGGTACCAACATCATAAATCCACACCCAAGGACGAGCATAAAAAACACTACGATTTACTTTCTGCTTAAAATATGATGGAATTTCATGGTCTTTTACCCGTTCTCCTTCTATCTTGAAACTGTTTCTAGTATATAAATACTCTCCATCAGGAACACTTCGGTTCGTCATACAGCCAGTAACGACAAGTAAAACAACAGATAACCATATTCCTCGAATTAATATACTTTTCACAAGTTAAGAAATTTAAATCCTTTATAACCTACAAAATTAAAGTATTATACTTTATGTTTTATAGCAAATATTTGCTCTCATGCAAATTAATATCTCAAAATTAGGTCAACATCATTTTGGATTGTATTAAATCATGTTTCAAATTATATTTACCAATGGTAATACTACAAATAATTATTTATAACTTTGCCTTTATCATAAAAGGTCATATTGTTATCATGAATAAATATAAGCTTTATACTATTATTACTGTGTTAATAATTGCATTAACAACTATAATACATACACCCTCTTTTGCTAAGGAGAATGCTTCTGATAGTTTGTCATACTATTTTAGTATGGCTTTAAATTATTATAGGAATGACTCCAATAAAAAAGCTTCTATAGCAATACAAAAAGCTATTAAATATAGTGGCGAAAATAATAAAAGCCTCAAAATAGGAAAACTTCATTCCTTAAAAGGCTATATATTATTAAGTAGAGGAGCCACGCCAGATGCTCTTGAATCGTTTTCAAAAGCAAAGAGTATTGGAATAGAAATTAATAATCCTGAGCTGATAATTGCAGGATATCATGGATTAGGAAGGACATATATTGTACTTGAAGATATAGAAAAAGCAAAAGAAAATCTAGAATTAGGATTAGCGTCTGCTAAAAAAAACAAACTAATATTAGCCAAAGCTGTTCTATATAATGCCATTGGTATTCTAGAAATTTCACGTAATAACTTCATTCCTGCACTATATAATTTCAATGAATATTTAAAGATTTCCATATCAAATTCTGATTCGCTATCAATGGTATATGCATATGTAAATATCGGAGAGGCATATCTTAAAATGGATATTATTGACAGTGCACTGATATATATTAATAAAGCTAACATTTTAAATAAATCATTAAATAATGCACAGGCAACAGCAAGTATTTATGGCAATTATGGCAGCTTAGCATATAAGAATAAAGAATATAAAAAATCCATTGAGCTTATTAATAAGAGCCTCACAATTAGTTTTGATAATAATTTTTCGGAATTTATTATTGATAATTACTATATGCTTATTGATGATTATAAAGCATTGCATAATGTTGAAAAAGCAATCAGTGTATTCGCTAAACTTGACCACTATAAAGACTCTATTCACCAAATAAATGACGAAAAAAAATATACTGCAATCCATTCTCAATCCATTCTTAAAGAAAAAGAAGCCCATGCAAAATTCTGGAAACAGAAATATAAAAACCGTAATATTATTCTATTTCTATCTTCAGCTTTAATAGTGGTTTTAATAGTATTGTTTATTATACTATTTAAAGTATATAACTCTAATAAAATAAAATATAAAGATGAGACACAAAATTTGAGTGAAATAATTGATGAGAAAAATAGAGAATTAGTAACCAGAATTATATCCGAGAGGGAACATACTGATTTTGTTGAAATAATAAATAAAAGTCTTTCTAATATAGGTGAAAAAACATCAATAGACGATGTAAAAAAAGATTTGCAAAGTTTAAAAAAAGATATCACCATTAAGGAGCAAATCACAAATAACTGGGACAGCTTCAAAATACAATTCCAGAAAGTACATCCAAATTTCTTTAATTCGTTATTAGAAAAAGAACCTAATCTTACTCAAAACGAATTAAGAATGTGTGCATATATTAAAATGAATATGAGCACTAAAGAGATAGCTAACATATTGAATATCAGTGATAGATCTATTCAAACAAGTAGGTATAGATTAAAAAAGAAACTTAGCTTAACACCCAATACCGACTTAATAGCATATATACAAGCAGTTTAACTATCAAATTTATACTTCCTACAAATACTAGTAGTAGCTTTGTAGTAAGCTTGTAGTAGCTTTGTAGTACTATCGTAATAACAACCTCATCAAATACTTACCTAATTTTAGTTACTTTTGTATCTTAAAGTGGTTATGCTGCATAAATCAAAGCAAAAGGGGTTAAATCTCTATATAATAAGTCTTTAATAAAGTATTTTTTATGTTAGTTCTACTACATTTAGTTCAATAAATTTAATCAACCAAACAATATAAATTATGAAAAATTTTTTTATTTTTCTTGCTATTGTTCTTTTAGGAACTTCTTTACAAGCACAAACTGTCAAATTTTTTGAGGATTTTGAAACTCTTCCTTTAAATGTTTCTTCAAGTGGTACATCTACATGGGATAGAAGTAGTGCTCTGCAATACTCTGGTAGCTATTGCGATACAGCAACTTTTATAAACATAGGCGATTCTGCAATCTTAACTACTGATGCAATTGACATCACTGGCTATTCTAATATTTTGCTAGATTTTCAACATATATGCAAAACTGAGTTTTTTGATGGTGGATATATTGAACTATCGAATGATAACGGTGTAACTTGGAGTCGACTTACAGACTCTATCTATTTGGGTGAAGGTCAATTTGGCAATTTAGGTCACCGATTTTCTTCAACTTCCTATGCACTGGATTGGGAAGCTTCGGATTACGGTGCCATTCCAACTAATGATTGGTGGAAAAACGAAAAGTTTGACCTTTCTGCTTATTCGGGAAGCTATACGCAATTAAAAATCAGATTTGTTCTTAAGGATAATAATAATACTGGCGCTATTGGCAATTACGGTTGGTTAATAGACGATATTAAGTTATTGGTTTCTAATACCGAACTTAATCCCCCATCAATTACATTAGTTCAGCCAATACTTAAAGACTCTGCTTTCGGCACAGGACCTTTTACTGTTTCGGCACAAATAATTGATAATAGTGGTATAGACACAGCAATGATAGAATATACTGTAAATGGTATTAGTGATACTGTACCTATGACGACAGTAACTGGAAATCTATATAAAGGAAGTATCCCGTCATACATATACGGAACAACTATTTCTTATAAGGTGATAGCAAAAGATGCTTCTTTAAATAATAACATTACAGTTACAGGCAGTAAGTCTTTTTATAATGTAGAAGAACCTATGATTGTAAATATTGGAAGTGGTACATTTAGCGCTTATAATAGTCCAATATACAATGGTGGTATAAGTGATTTAAAAAACCAAAGTTCTCATATAAGTATAGTAAAAGCTTCAGAACTTGGAGGCTATTATGGACTAATTGATAAGCTCTCTTTATTTAAGTCAGATAACCATGGTTATGGTGTTGCTGATGCAGAACTTACAATATATTTAAAGCATACAAATGCAATATCTGTACCTTCAGATTCTGCTGGTTTTTATGCAGAATTTACCGGTGCTACTTTAGTTTATAGCTCTACAACCGATAGCATTCCCTCTCTTGCTGGTAAGATTAGTTTTGACTTAAATGCTGGCAACTTTTCATATAATGGTGTATCAAATATTATGGTAATGATTGAATGGTATCGCCCTTCAGCCTTAGTCGAAAACTTCATTCCATTTTTTTATGATAATGAACCAGGTCTATCAAAAACTTTTTATGGTACTTTATACCGCGATGCATTTAGTTCCGTAATAGGTAGACGTCCAAATATGGAACTTGGATTCTCTAGAATTGCCGTAAATTATGATGTAGCAATGGATACTATTATAAATCCTCAACCTATTGTGTTAATTGGTAATAGTCCCGTAAACATAAGAATAAAAAATTCTGGTGATTCTAATCTTGTAAAAGCAACAGTAAATTGGTCAGTTGATAATATAAGTCAACCCACACAGATATGGAATGGTGATTTACAATATGGTTTAGTATCTAATGATATAAATATTGGCAACTATAACTTTACTCAAGGGCCTCATAATTTAAAAATTTGGGCAAGTAGTCCAAATGATAATCCTGATGAAGAGGCGGCTAATGACACTATAAATTTAGATATATATTCTTGTACTAGTATTCTAAATGGTTACTATACTATAGGTGGTACTTCCGCAGATTTCAATACCATGTCTGACGCTATGGATGCTCTTACAAATTGCGGTATTAATGGGCCTGTTACTCTTGCTCTTAATACTGGAATTTATAACGAACAGCTGTATTTTAATAATAGTATTTCTGGTATGGATTCTATAAATACAATTACTCTAACAAGTGTAAGCGGAAATCCTGCAGATGTTTTATTTGAATACAGTACATCCAGCACCAGTTTCAAATCTGTAATAATACTTGATAATATTAGCTACTTCAATATAAAAGATATTCACATAAAAAACACATCGGCCTCATCTTCTTCTGCAATTAAGTGTATAAATGGAGGGTCACATATATTAATTGATAATTGTATTTTAGAGACCCCAAAAGGTGACTATAATGCAGTATTTCCTATCTTAATGAATGACGGAAATATTCACCATATTAGCATTATAAATTCTAAAATAATAGGTGGTTATTATGCAATGTATATAATGGCTAAAAATACTTCTGTTAATAAATACATAATTGTAAAGGACAATATAATACTTGATTATTATAGATATGGTTTATACTTAAATAATGGAAGAAGCTCAATAGTAACTGGCAATTATATTACCAACTACTATGACCCAACTTTTAGCGGTGCTGTAACAGGTCTTTATATAAATAGCAGCGGTTTAACAAAAATAGAAGAAAACGAACTTATAACAAAAACTGATGGTGCATCTTATGGTGTTTATATATATGGCTCAGATGGTGAATTACAATCTCCAACTACTTTTATAAACAATATTTCTATCGTTAAGGGAAACTCTACTTCAACTTCCTATAGAGCGCTATATATTTATGCAACAAGTTATATTGAAGTATATAATAATACTATTACAACATACAGTGGATCTAATACATCGGAAGCTTTATTTATTAATAATCTGGGTGAAGTTAGTGTTTCTATAAAAAATAATATTTGTGCCAATAAAGGTGGTGGCTATGCTATGGAAAGCTATAGTGGATTACCATCTATTTCTAGTATGGATTATAATTCATATTATACTTCAGGTAGTTTATTAGCAAAATTTGATGGTCTAGTTGTTTCTAAAAATGGTGGAATTTCTGATTTAAGAATAGCTACATCTATGGACACAAACTCATTGATGACGCCTCCATTGTTTTATTCTATTGATAATGCACGATCTTTTTCTGCAGTATTACAAAGTTCTGCAACGCCTATACTCGGCTTAACCCATGATATTGACGGTAAAACTCGTTCATTAACAAATCCTAGTATTGGAGCTTATGAATTTGGTGTTGCGCCAATAGATGCAGGTGTTACTATTTTAATAAACCCACTACAAACAGACACTCAAAATAGAGTTACTGATGTAAGATTTATAGTTAAAAACTATGGAACAAATACACAAACAGCAATGGATATAAAATATTCATTAAATGGTGGTGCTCCAATAAACTATGCGTGGTCAGGAACTCTTGCCTCAACAGAAATTGATACTATTAGTATCCCTGCATTTACAGTGCCTGTTTTAGACTATTCTCTTAAAGTATATACAGATTTAAGTGGAGATACTAATAATTTTAATGATACTGCAAGCTTTTTGTATTATGGATTACCATTAATAGATGCTTCGGTTAATACTTTAATAAGCCCAGCCGATGGATGTAATAAAACCAATGAAACAGTAAATTTATTAATAGAAAACACTGGTGTTAATGATATTACTTCAGGCTTAACAGCTTCGTATCAAATATTGGGAAGCTCAACAGTTATTAGTGAAAGCGTAACAGATACAATTCCTGCAGGCTCATCTATTAATTTTGAGTTTAGTCAAACAGTTGATATGCTACCTGGAGCAATTGATTCCACATATACTTTTATAATGGCAGTAAATCATTCTAATGATCCTTTAGCAATTAATGATTCATTAATTGTAACTGCTCTTTCAATGGCTCCTCTTGCTATTCCATTAATAAATGATACTACTATTAATTATGGCAATACTGTTACATTGGTAGCATCTTCGCAATACCCTATTGTATGGTTCGAAAATGATTCTTCAACCAATGTACTAAGCAGCACCGCCTCATACACTACACCAATGCTGTATGATACTACAGATTATTGGTTACAATCCAACACAAATATACCTGCCTCTGAAGCAATAATTGGAACTTCTTCCAACGCTTTTTCTGGCTGGGATAATACAATTTATAGTGGAGGTGGATCATTGGGAAGATATCAGATTATTTACAGCGCATCTGACCTTATTTCGGCAGGTTTAATTGCTGGTGAAGTAAATTCTGTTTCTTTTCAAACAACAAATACATTTAATGCTCCTCAAGGTGCTTTTATAATTAAACTTGCTCACTCTAATGCTTCAACTTTAACTACTACATTTGAAGCTGGTGTTTTTACAGAAGTTTATAATGAAGTATTTGTAGGCACTTCTGGATGGAATACTCACAGTTTTACAACACCTTTTATTTGGGACGGAACTAGTGGTATCCTTATTAATATTTGTGCATCTGGAATAGGCTTCTTTGCTGAACCAGTTCAGTATACAACTACAACAGGGAATACATATCTTGCTGTAGCGGGTATGGGAACTAGTTGTTCCTCTCCTACAGGAATGGTAGATAATAGAAGACCAAATACTAGATTCACTACCCCTGCTACTCTTGGTTGTAGTAGTATACGCACATCTGTAATAGTAAACGTACCTCTTCCTCAGTATGATGCCACTGTTGGTGCAATACTTGCTCCAATTGATAATTGCGGATTGGATCAGGCCGAAGTAGCTATTTCTATTATTAATAGAGGAACAGATACTCTTGCTTCAGGATATACAGCCACATACAAAATAAACAATGGAACTTTCATAAGCCCCGAAGTAATAAATACTGATTTAGCTCCTGGCGATACTCTTGATTTCTACTTTACTACTCTTGCCAACTTAAGCCCTGGAGCTAATGGCCAAAAATATATAATAGGAGCTAAAGTAATTAATGCTGTAGATACTTATAGTCCTAACGATACTTTATCATCCGATTCTATATTATCAAAATATACACCTATTAATCCTACGGTTGTAGGTCAAACTATTAACTATTCCGAATCAGTAATATTAACTGGCACTGCTAATGATACCTTATTCTGGTATGCTGACTCATTAGCTAGTCAACGTATAGCAATTGGAACTCCATTTATTAGTGCACCTCTATATGATACTACAATTTTCTGGGTAAACTCCCAACGTTATATTAACAATAATGTATATCAAATTGGAAATGGCTCTAATATAAATATGTCTGGCCCTTCACCATACGGCGCTGGCCCTAGTAATGGATCATATGGATCTCGCCATCAGTTTTTAATAAGAGCTTCCGAATTACATTCTATGGGTATTATACAGGGCTATATTAAAAGCATTGCTTTTGACGTAGCAGTTGTTAAAGCAAATGTTTTGAAAAATTATACTGTTAAATTTGGTAGCACTAACTATAGTAGTTTAAGTACAACTGTTTTTGATTCTACACTTACAACCGTAAGCGCCCCAGCAAACTATACTGAAGTATTTGGTTGGAATACCCATACATTCAATACTCCTTATTATTGGGATGGTATTAGTAATATAATAATTGAAACCTGCTTTAAAGGAACTACTTATGTTCCATTTGCTGGTGTTAATAGTATTAATACTCCTTTTGTTTCTTCTGCAAATTCTATTGCAAACTCATCTTTTAATTGTAACGGTAAGTATATAGCTAATGTATATAGTAATCGTCCTAATATTAGAATTGAGCAAGAAGGTTTTGGACTATGCCAAAGTGATGCTTTACCAGTAGTTGTTAATGTTATAAACTTCCCAACTATTGATGCATCAATATCATCTATAAGTATACCAACAGACAGTGTACAATCATGTAGTACTTATCCTATTGAAGTTACTATTACTAACTTTGGATTAAATAACCTTACTTATGCTACAATAAATTGGAGTGAGGATGGTGAATTACAAACTCCTTACACATGGACAGGTAACCTCTCTAATGGGCAAAGTGAAGATATTATTATTAATCCTACCTATAGTTTTGATGGGGGTACTACCGAAATTAACTCTTGGGTTTCTACTACTGGTGATACTATAACAAATAATGATACAGCCACAATTATCTCTACTATATCAATGAGTGGTAGCTATTCAATTGGACTTGCTAATGTAGATTATAACTCTCTTAATGAAGCTATTGATGATCTTAATTTATGTGGAATATGTGGCCCTGTAGTGTTCAATGTTGACTCAGGAAATTATAATGAGCATATTATTCTTGCAAATATTAGGGGTAATAACTCTATTAATGGCATTACATTCCAATCTACAAATGGCGATAGTAATAATGTAAATATTATTTACGCAACAACTCAAAATTCAAACTATGTTTTTCATTTAAATGATATTGAAAACGTAACATTTAAAAACTTAAGCCTAACAGCTTCAGGAGCGCAATATGGAAACGTCTTTGTTTTAGAAAATAATACTAAGAATATTTCCATAGAAAACAACATTATTGTAAGCACCTCCATAGGGGGCTCTTCCACAAATGCAAGTGCAGTATCCATTGACAACTTTATTGTAAGGGATATCTTCTTTGACAACAATATTGTAATGAATGGTTATAAAGTATTCAATTTATATAGCAATACAGCCGGAAAGATAAAAAATATTAGAATAACTAATAATACTCTAGTGAATAACTTCGGTTATGGTGTATACGCCCATCATGTTGACAGCCTATATATACTCAACAATACTATTACTACTAATGGACTAATCTCTACTTCATATGGATTATATATTTATAACTCAAATAATGTATTTGATATTAGTAATAATACCTTTGAACTATCAGCTATAAACACCAATCAAGGACTCTATATTAAAGCTAAAGGAAACCCCAGCACTAGAGGTTTAATATCAAATAATAGTATTGCTATTATTGATGGTAGTGGGAGTAACCAAGGTATCTATTTAAATGATTGTGAATATACTGACCTTGTATACAATTCTGTTAACATAATTACAGGATCGGGGACAGGCGTCAAAGCTCTTAATATCTATAATGGCTCTGACCTTATTATCAATAACAACAACTTCTCTGTAGAGCAAGGATATGTATTATATTGTAATGGCTATCCTTATAGTGAGTTAGATTATAATAACTTCTATGTAGGGCCTTCTTCACCTAAATTTGTTAAATGGTTGGGAAGTGATGTATTAGATTTAACAACTCTACAGGCATTAGACCTTACTAAGAACTCTCATACTAAAGGTGATAATCCTTTCTACTATTCTAATTCTGACTTACATAGTATGCAGAATACTCTTTATAATAGCGGAATAGCATTTACAAGAGTTCCTAATGATTTAGAAGGAAATATACGAAGCACAACAGCACCATCAATAGGAGCCTATGAATTTACACCTACAGCAATTGACTTGAGCGCACAAGCTTTAGTTCATCCTTTCGAAAATAGCTGCGATTTTATTGCAAATGATAGTATAATAATTAATATTAGAAATTTTGGACTTAACAATATTAGTTTTTCGTCTACTCCTGCTACTATAACTGTAGAAATTGATGGTATTAATCCAGATACTTTAACATATACTATTAACTCTGGAAGTTTAGCCTCTGGAGCAGACATGGATTATACGGTATCTTCTAGTTATAATATGACAGCTAATGGCAATTATATATTTAATGCAAATATTGCTATAAGTAATGACGGGAATGCTATAAACGATGCTATACAAGAAGTTAACTATATAAGTTTTCCTACTATATCTAGTTTCCCTTTTATCGAGGATTTTGAATCAGGAGAAAATGTTTCATTTTTACCACATTCTGATATTGACTCAAAGGTAACAATAAATGCATTTGCTGCTAGTACTGGTACTAATGGCTTACAACTAGAGGGTGGAAATTACGCAAATTGGAATTCTGGATCAAATACTGTTGATATAGCATTTAGTAATACAACACATGTTTCTAAAGCTATAAGCTGTAATGTTGATGCGAGCAGCTTAAATAGTTTAAAACTAAAGATTGATTTAAAACAAACAGCAAATAGTAATTATAACGTAAATACAACATCTTGGTTTAGAGTAATGCTTACTGATGCAAATGGCACACATTATTTATCAAACTTAAATGGTGACACCGTCTTTCACCCTGCTACTACTAATTTAGACCCATTTATATCTCACGTGTTCAGTTTAGATAATTATGTTGGGCAAAGCTTTAGTATTGCGTTTGAGGCGGCCAATAAGTATAAATATGGTACTAATAGTAGCGATGGTGATAATGCCCTTATTGATAATATCACTTTCTGGGAGCCAACTTCTATTGATTTAGGTATTAATTCTGTTGTTCAGGGTAATAATTTTGGACCTATTGGAAATTCTGCTAATGTAAATATTGCATTAGAAAACTTTGGTATAGATACACTTCATATTATCCCATTAGCTTATCACGTTAATAATGGAACTATTATAAGAGACACTTTCTATACAAGCCTATCTCCTTCCGAAAGAGACACTTTCACTTTTGCACAACCTTTTACTCTAACTGCAGGTATAATTAATGTTACCGCCTTTGGAGAATATGTAGGAGATGTAGTTCCTGCAAACGATACTGCAACTGCCTATTATAAGGGTCT
This sequence comes from Bacteroidales bacterium, assembly GCA_029932765.1. Lineage (GTDB taxonomy): Bacteria > Bacteroidota > Bacteroidia > Bacteroidales > UBA1556 > UBA6267. The sequence goes on from JAOZPM010000012.1 coordinate 29,066, forward strand.
AGCTACTGTAATTACAAATTATAGCACCGATTTTGAAGGTTATGATGATTGGATAGGACAAGGATCGTATGGTCAATGGGAGTTAGGAATGCCAACAACAGCAAATATTGATACTACTCATAGTGGTGTAAATGCATATGTTACAAGACTTAACTCCAATTACATCAATCCTTCTGAAGAGTTTTTATATACTCCATATATTACAATCCCTGCTTATACAGATACTGTAACATTAGACTTCTGGCATAAAATGCGCATGGTGGCAAATAAAGCATATGGTACTTTAGAATACTCTTTTGATGGAAATTTATGGGCTTCAATTGGCTATATAGGAATGCCGAATTCTACATTCTGGTATAATTCTATTATTAATGGATTGCACGTATGGAGTAGGTCTGATAATAGCTGGATAAACTCAACTATTAAACTTGACCCTACAACTTTCAATACTGGTAATGCTGTTCAGTTTAGATTTAAATTTGTTACTACTCCAAACATATCTGATGATGAGGGTTGGGCTATTGATGATTTCAAAATTTACTTCCCTTCTTTACAAAAAGATGCTGGAGTTGTAGAAATCATAAACCCTACAGATTCTTCGCAAATAGGAACTACTCAAATTATTAAAGTTAAAATAAAGAACTTTGGTACTGATACAATATTCTCAACGGATGTTAGGTACACTGTAGGAACTACTATTGTAACTGAAACGTTTAATGGTGCTATTCCGCGTGATTCTGTTATTGAGTTTACTTTTGCTCAAGCATATACTATAAATGCTGCTACTGACAATATATGCGTTACTACATTATTGTCTAACGATATGCAGACTATAAATGATAATCTATGCAAATCTATAGTAGCAACAATGGCTGATAATGATGCTGGAGTATCAAGTATTCATGCTCCTTATGGACAAACAACTATTGGTGCAGAAACTGTTGTTAAAGTATATATTACAAACTATGGTGTCAACCCTATTACTTTATGTGAGGTTCAATATACTATTTCTGGTAACCCTATTATAGAAACTTTCAATGGAAATATTGCTAGTGGTGATTCGGCTGAGTATGTATTTACTACTACTTACGCTTCTCTTACTGGAGCTTATAGCCTCTGTGCTAAAACTGAGCTTGCAAACGATGGTGAAGCTAGTAACGACACTAAATGTATTCAGGTAGTAGGAACTGGTATTGAGAATGTTTCTGGTGATCAGTTTATTGTTATTCAAAATCAACCAAACCCGGCTCAAAATAAAACTACAGTTGATTACTATCTTCCTAAAGCAGGTACAGTAAATATTACATTAGTAAATGTATTAGGAAAAACTATTATTAACGACGAGTATTCTCGTACACAAGGAATGCATCAATGGAATATTGATGTCCGCAAGTTGGAGTCTGGTGTATATTATTATACAGTTAACTTTGATGAGCAAACTTATACTTACAAAATGATGATTATCAAGTAGGTATATCCCCTAATCCACAAGCCCTGTCAGTATTTACTGATGGGGCGTTTTTATTTAATTATTACCTTTTTGCTTACAGTATTATCATCTAAATATAATCGCAAAATATAACTGCCTGTAGGAAGTTCTGTTCTAATACTATTGCTCATGCTATTCCCCTGTATTTTATCAAAAACAACCTTACCAAGCTTATTAATTATCTGAATTCTATCAATCTGCTCTTTGGTATCAATATAAAATGTGCCGTTATTTGGATTTGGAAATATTCCTATTTGTTCTTCTAATAAGTTTTCAATACCGTCATACGAAGCTACTACCTCTTTTGAAATACTATCTGCTCCCCAAATATTACTAACTACTAATTTTACATTATAAAAGCCGAATGGAAAAGTGTGAATAGGATTTAATTGTGATGATGTATCGCCATCGCCAAAATACCATAAATAATTATCAGCATATTGGGAAGAGTCGAAAAAATTAAACGTATAAAAATATTGACTCTGAGTGTAAGTAAAATTGGCAACTGGCAGTTGAGCAATAATATTAACTTGTTTGATTATTGAATCGCTACCAAAAGTATTATCAACTCTGTGTTTTACCGTATAACTTCCTGCTGATTGATATATATGCGATGGGTTTGTAAGCACTGAGTTGCTACCATCGCCGAAATCCCAATAATATGCATTTGCATTTTGCGAAGAATCACTAAAACTAACATTAAGGTCGTTCTGAATAAAAGCAAAATCGCAGATTGGAGGATTATTATTAGCATAAATCTGAATATTTTCCACTGAAGTACTACTACCACAGGCATTTTGAACCCCTAAACTTACTGTATAATTACCTGCCGTGGAGTAGGTATGAATTGGGCTTGCTACAGATGATGTGTTTCCATCACCAAAATTCCAATTATAGCTATTGGCATTTATTGAAGAATCAACAAAATGAACCTTTAGCAAAGTATCAAAATAACTAAAAGCCGCTAAAGGTGCGGTATTCGTATTTGGGCCAATATTCCAAAGAGTAAGGCTGTCCATAACTATTTGCGTAGCTATAGTTTGCAATATTGTAGCCTTATTAAGGGGCATATTTCCAATATAAGGTTTTCCTATGGAGCTGTCTTGAAAAATAGTGGAGTAAAATGCGCAAGCAGCTAAATACGTTCCCGTATCAGTAGGGTGATTAAAATCTGACATATAGAGTTCAATATTTGGATACTGTAACCTACACTCTCGAAAAGCCCAACCCACTGGGCAAACCACAGCATTCAGTGAATCAGCAATTTCCATATAACCATCACGAAGGCGTTGTTGCATAGCCCAATATGTATCTGTACCTCCATTTTGTAAGATTCCTAAATCCCCATTTCGATGGGCATAAGTCAAAAAGAATAGGGTTTTACCACATGGGTTATAAATATTAATAATACTATCCAAACTCTTAGCATAAGGATAAAACATAGTGCTTCTGTCGTTTTCCCACGATGGCAACTGACTCTGCTCTTGCAGAACTACATAATCCCAATTGCCTTGTTGTATCTTCGAAATAGTATTTGAATTATTAAGATGATTTTGCAGAGTAGCACCTCCAGCCGTGGCATCTTCAACATAAATAAGCTTTCCAGCACTTTGTGCTAATAATTCGAATTGACTTGGTAGATTATTGACTCCCGTTAAGCTATTGCCAATGAATAAAACTCGAGTAGTTTGCGCATTACTACTAATAGTTATTAATGTAGATACTACTATAAATGCAATTATAATTATCTTAAGATTAGCTAATATTGATTTCATACTTATACTATTTTTTTAAAATTTTGAACCATTTTAATAAACCCCTTTGAAAACTATAGGCATCTCCTGGCCATCTTGCAGATATATATAGTCTTAGGATGACGAAAGTAGTATTAATTATTTTGCTTAAACTAGAAAACCGCAGAAAAATTCCAAAAAAAGGATTTTCCGCGGTTATTCTACGTCAAACGGTGTTTAATTGCTGACTATTAGCTTTTTGATAAATATTGTGTTTTTACCTTTTAGTTGAATATAATACATTCCTTTGGATAAATTGGTCTCAATTTGAATTATTCCATTATTGAAAATCTGTTCTCTAAAAACAACCTTACCATTTACATCAATAATAACAAGTTCCTCAATGTTTTCTGAAATCTCAATGGAGAAGGAGCCATTATTAGGATTTGGGGAAATATTTATTGTATTTTTATCAGAAATAGTATTCCCGAAACCTACAGAAGAGTAATCAACCGTTACAAAAGCACTATCCTGACATTGGTTATAGTCTGTAATAGTAACCTTATAATCACCAGCAACTAGATTAATAGCTGTGTCATTATTTTGACTATTAGCATCATTCCATAAGTACATATATTGTCCCGAAGATCCACCGCTAGCAATTACCCAAGCTGTACCGTTATTAAGAGCAGTCGTTTCTGCTGTAGAGTATGTCGTTCCTATAATTTGTGTTGGTTGTAATACCTCTGTGCTATCGGTAATAGTACAATTATGTGCATCAGTAATAATAACAGAGTGATATCCAGCTGCCACATTACTTGCATCCTCAGTAGTATCGCCATTACTCCATAGATAAGAGTATGGACTTACACCACCAGTGGTACTAAGATTGATATTACCATTAGTATAACCATAGCATTGCAACTGATTACTTGTATAGCTTGCCGAAATAATACTCGGTTCGGCAATTATTATTGAATCATTAATAATACTATTAGCCGTGTCTGTAATTATAATATAGTATGTTCCTGCTGCTAATGAGTTAATATTAGTAGTTGTATCGCCAGTTGACCATAAGTAAGAATAAACCAAACCACCACCAGCAGCTAGTACCGTTGCTGATCCATCAGAAAGACCGTAACAACTTATATCGGTTTTGTTTATAGTCATACTCAATGGTGGAGGTCCGCTAAGGTTTCCCATTTTAGCAACAAACATATCGTCACCATTATTACTATTTGTAGCTCCTGCGA
>JAOZPM010000217.1:0-2906 GCA_029932765.1 Bacteroidales bacterium
ATTTCAAATTAAACACAGTTCAATGGTTATTATTAATCAAAATTTATATCATCATCATAAATCTCAAAATCTTTACCATTTTTATTTATAATTATTCGATCATTCTCTCTATCAATAAAAACGAATCCACTATTATTATTTTCCTCTTTACATATATCTAAATCAAATAATATTTCGTTTTCTTTTGTATTTACAAATTGCACACTTTTACCTTCTGGAATTTTTATTATTATCTCCATATGCTGTCCTCTAAACTCCTCTTGCTTAGGATAGCTGCAATAAGCAGCTAATGTAATTAGGCTATCGAGCTGAGTATATGAATAATTTATTCTATCGGCATAATTCTGCGCTGTTCTATAGCTACTTCCATGCGAAATACGAATTAGTTCAATACTGAAATCTTCATCAGATTCTACTATCTTAGTATTTATTTTAGGGTTTAGATAATACATGCTATCCGTTACACAAAATAAGAACTGACCATTCATTGAATTTATGAGAGGATATTCAATATCTGAATTAAAATTATTTAGTTCAACATACAGAGTATCACTTTCGGTAGTTTGCAAGTCAATATAATGACTAATTTCGGCTTCTCTATGGAAATCATTAGCAACACGAGTAATACTAAATCCTAATAATAAAACACCTGTTATCCAAAGAGTGAAAAGAGTAATTCCTATTATTTTATTATTATATCTAATTCCAAATATTAGTTTAATTCCTTGATATACAAGTGCAATAAGTGGAATCAGTAAAACCATTGCCAAAGAATTTACTATAAGGCTTACTTCGGTAGAATTTGATGTAAATACATTAAGGAATTCAGAAAATGAAAACATTGTAATACCTGGAATAATGCTAAAAAGAAATACTCCACCACCAATAAATGTTGGCACTATGGCAATGATAAGTATTAGGGCAACAAAAGCTAATATAATTCCTATAAATGAACCTATAAACTTAATAATACCACCCAAAATTCTAATTATAACATGCGCTATTTTTTCAAAAATTGTTAGTTCTCCTTTTTTTTTTTTGAAATGCTTGTCCTTTATATTGTTCAAACTTTCCGTGATATCATCATATTCATCTCTTATTGTACGTTTTATATTTTCCAGAGTAACTTCTTCACCACGCATCTCAAGTTTTTGTGCAGTAGTAGTTGCTCTAGGTATTACTATCCATAGTACAATATATACTAGAATACTCATTCCAAAAATAGTAAGTAATACAAAAGCAAGTCTAATCCATATAACATCCATATCGAAATATACAGACAAACCACCAGCAACACCACCTACTACCTTATTATCTTCATCACGATATAGTTTTCTTTTTATTCTTCCTGATCTGCTTGTATATTCAGGTTCACTATATGTGGTAGGCTCCTCTTCATCAGAAATTTCATTTGGTTCACCCATTGATTTTATAACTTCTTCTACAAGGGTCTTATTCACCACTGTATCTTCGCCTTTTCTTTCTATAAACATTTCTGCAATTCCTGCTTCTATATCCAAAATGATTTCATCAGCACTTTGTCCATTCCCAAAGTGAAATCTTAATCTATCCAAATAAGCACTTAATAATAGATGCGCATCTTCATCAATATTGAAAATTACTCCGTTTATATTTACTCGTATATTATTTTTCATGTCAATTGTATTTTTCTATGTTTTTATTTTTTTAATAATGATTGTATTGATACCGACATTTCTGTCCATCCATCAAGTAATTGTTTAAAAGTATTTTTTCCAAGTTCAGTAATTTTATAATACTTTCTTGGAGGACCAGATTTAGACTCTTCCCATCTATATTCCAAAAGACCTTCATTCTTTAATCTTGTAAGTAATGGGTATAAAGTTCCTTCCACCACTAAAAGCTTTGCTTCCTTCAGATGAGAAATGATATCAGAGGCATAGGCTTCTTTCTTAGAGATTATACTTAGTATAACCAATTCAAGAATTCCTTTTTTCATCTGAGCTTTTGTTTTTTCTATATTCATATCTTTTTGCTCTAATTGATTTTTTGTTAATTTCAAAATATAAAGCTTAATTACACTTCCCTATTTCGAATTATTGCTCTGCAAAGTAAACACAAATTTTAGTACTATGCAACACATAGTACCTTTTTATCTATAATATTTGTTAAAAGATATTACTATATTTTTATACATAGCTAATTATCAATTATTTAAATACACTGAATTCTTTAAAATACTTTCTATCTTTATTATCTTCTATAGTAATTTTGATAAAATAATAGTCGTTATTGCGATTTATCAACCCAAACTTGTACTTTAAAACATTAAATAATTTTAGAAACTGATAATACTTGCCCTATCTTTGTTTTTCTAATAACAGTATTTTTATACTGTGAAAAAGTTTTGTTTAATAATGGTGAGTTAATAGATTACCATGGTTTGTGTTCGCTCTCGAGAAATTGATTACTTCTCGAGAGCTTTTTTAATATCTATTAGCTAAATACTTAACATTATTTTATCCATTAACAAAGCACAAATCAGGAAGACAGATATAAGAATAACAAGCCTCAGACCCATTGGAGTAAAATTGTAAAACACTACTGCACTGGGTTGGAATGAGCGAAAACGGGGCCTGCGAGGCTTAGGGATTTCAAAATTTTATTATTTTCAAAAAAGGCGTTTACGTCTGCAATTAATGACATAGGAATATTTATATTAAAGAGATATTAATGATAAAGATATTCAAAATCTTAAATAAGCCAAGGTCATTCATTCACTTACTTTTTTAGAAAATAAATTATTTTGAAATTCGTGGGTGGGAGTTTTTTCGCTCTTGTTTATTTGCTGTAATGAGAGCAGAAGATAAGAAACTTATCTTTTGCCGAATGAAGCAAATAGAATGCTAATACTTTTTGCCTGCCTG